>CAYIOH010000481.1:0-3571 GCA_964364975.1 uncultured Bifidobacteriaceae bacterium | reverse complement strand
ATCAGCGAAGCCGTGCGCGGCGAAGGCGGCGTGCTCAAGACGTTGGACGGCGTGGAGTTCATGGATGCGTATCATCCGCTGAAATCGCTCGCACCGCGCGACGTGGTGGCCCGCGCGATTGACAGCGAAATGAAGAAGAGTGGCGCGGATTGCGTGGTGCTGGACATCACCCACAAACCTGCGCGGTTCATTATCGAGCGTTTCCCGAACATTTATCAGACCTGCGTGAGCTACGGAATTGACATCACGAAAGAACCGATTCCCGTCGTGCCGGCGGCGCATTACCAGTGCGGCGGCGTGGTGACGAACGTGGAGGGGGAGACGGAAATCAACGATCTTTACGCGGTGGGTGAAGTGGCCTGCACGGGCTTGCACGGCGCGAACCGGCTGGCAAGCAATTCACTTCTGGAAGCGCTGGTTTGCGCGCATCGGAGTGCGAAGAAGGTGAAGGCGGACAAATCCTCGCCCGCTGATTTCAAAATTCCCGACTGGCAGTCCGGCAATGCGACGAACGCCGATGAACTTGTCGTCGTCTCACACAATTGGGACGAAATCCGCCGGTTGATGTGGGACTACGTGGGCATCGTGCGGACGAACAAGCGGCTGCAACGCGCGCAAAAACGCCTGGCGAACTTGCAGCAGGAAATTCACGAGTATTACTGGAATTTCATTGTCACGAGCGACCTGCTGGAGTTGCGCAACATTGCGACGGTGGGGGAATTGATTGTCGGCTGCGCATTGATGCGACCGGAGAGCCGCGGGTTGCACTACAACCTGGATTATCCTGCCGCGACCCCCGATTGGTCCCAGCGCGACTCGGTGTTGAAGAAGCCGCTTTGATTTTTCGTTCTGCGATGGAATGCAGATTTCAAAAACGGAAGGAAGCTTTCACATATAGACAACTTGTCTCTTCCCAAGCCGTCCCGTTACGTCCGCGGGTGATGACGGAATCGTCGTTAAAGATCGCCCCGTAACCGGCCTGCAATTTGCCAATGGTCAACGTCCCGCCATTTCCTAGAAGGCGCTCGTCCCGTAACGGGAAGGTGCGGCCCGCGCCCGCGCGGCGCTCCAGATATCGAACAAAGATACTGGTGTCCCCAAATGAGGAATCGGCCGAAGCCTTGGCGACAGCCGGCTCTTGAGGTGGGTTTGCTTCCTGAACATCCGGTTCCTGGAGCACGAAGTTCATGTTCGTATCCATCGTCGCGCTCGGCGGAAGTTGCGCGACTGCTGCGGGAATTGACGGTGTGGAAATTGACTGTGCAGGAATTGACGGTGCGGGAATTGAAACTGGCGGTTGAACAGGCGGCGCGACGGGCCGTGCGACGGGCCGCGTAGCAGTAGTGACAACTGGTTGGTCGCCGGTTCTAAAAACAAACCCTGACAAGACCAGAATCAAAATGACGCCAAGGCAAACAGACCGGACACTCGACAATGACTTATGGTTGCTTTGTCTCCTTCCCTGCTCCCTGATCGCATCCAACAGTCGCGCACCGACACCAATTCTAAACTTTTCTGACGAAACATTCCGCACGCGCGGTTATTAGCACCATGTGTACCAACGGTTCGTTGGCCGGACTCGAGTCTGGCCGGGCACAGTGTCGCGTCGGGTTCGGCCAACTGCCCTGTCCGCCGCGAGAAGTGTCCCAAAACTGGTGGAAGCAGGCCGCAGCACAAAGCGAACATTAAATCCCTCAGGGCATTGAGACGCGATGACGAGAAAAAACGGTTGAAGCGCGAAGAGCTCAGGTCTTTAATCTGGCAACTTTATGAAAAGAATCCTCTTGCTTGCAGCGGGCGCGGTGCTCCTCTGCGGCTGCAATCACGCTGCCGGACCATCCGTGAACCTCGTGAGCGTGCATTTCCAAAACGCCACCGCGCTGGAGACGACGGCCACGTTTACCATCCGCCTGAGCAACGACGCACCCGAAGCACGGCAGTTCATCGGCAGCGCGCACAAGATTTACCTCAACGGCCTCTACGTCGGCAAAGGCCTGTGCGACAAAACTGTGGACGTGCCCCGGCTCGGCACTGTCACGCAGAAAATCACCGTGCATCTGAGCAACCTGGCTCTGGCCACGCGCATCAAGTCGGTGATCGAGGCCAGGCGGTTCGATTACCGGATTCAAAGCGTGTTCTATGGCAAAGGCTGGTTCGACCGTGTGCGCTCGGAGAGCGAGGGCCAACTGGACTTGAAGGACTTCACGCCCACGCCCGAGCCGGAATCCACCAACGCGCTGCCACCGGAAGCCGCCCCTGCCCCGCCAACCGCCGCGCAGCCGTAGCCGGTTTGAATTTTCGCTGCGCGACGGGAATGACTTGCGAATTTTCGTCGGCACGATAGCTTTCCCGGCGTGCGCGCTTAGCTCAGTGGAAGAGCACTTCCTTCACACGGAAGGGGTCGCAGGTTCAAGCCCTGCAGCGCGCACCATCCTCATCGGCCCAACCCAACCAGGCAAAAACTCTTGGACATTGCGTCTGGCGGCGGTAAAGTCGGGCCGTGCCGGTTGGTTCAGTCGGTCGGTCGAGTGACAGTATGTTTCCGGAGACGCTGGAACAACCAGATCGGTTGCACCGGACTTTTGCGAAAACCAAATACATGAAAACGATCAAGACCTTGATTATCGCCGTTTGCGCCGCAGCGCTGCTGACCAGTGTGACACTCGCGGAAGGAAAGAAACTGACTTGTTGCGAGAAAGCCGCCGCCGTGGGCAAGGAATGTAAAAACAAGTGCTGTTTGTCAGCGCACAAGAACGGGAAATCTTGCGAGAAGTGCAATCCCAACAAGGAAGACCTCAAAGCGATGAAAAAGGGCGAAAAGAAAGTAGAAACCAAATAGCTCCTAGCTTTCGGACCTCTGGCCAGGGACTTTTCCTTGGCCGTTCGTTTTTCTTTGCCGGCATTTCCCAGAACCATTGCAGGCTTTCGTGACAACCACACAGCCATTACGGCGCCGCTTTTCTCCATCCCTCTCTCTTCGGAACGCTTCTCTCTGATGGAAATTGTGCAATTTTGCAACGCGGTTACGGCGCAAAATGATGACTTGCACGGCGGTCATTCGCCGCCTAACTTCCGGTGCTCTTGGTTGCACCCATAGCTCAATTGGATAGAGCGTCTGACTACGGATCAGAAGGTTTCAGGTTCAACTCCTGATGGGTGCGCCAGTCGTTTTATTCAACGTTTCAGCGGTTTTGTGAGACTTCACCGCTGACTGACTCGTCGCAATAAATCTTTTGCTGCCACTTCTAGCCTTCCCGATGCCTTCGAAGACAGTTTCGCCGCCTCTGGAAAACAGGAGGCTCAACCTCATATGCGACGCGCAGCGGACTGCGCACTCTGGCTTCCATCCCCAATCAGACGTTAAATTCGGGGGTGCTTTCAAGATGCACACAAATGGATAGACAGCAAAACAGCGCTTGTTTCAACCGGTTCAATTTCCATAACTTGGAACCATTCGATGATGCACCGATTCAATGAACCAAACGGTGTAACCGGGTCACCGCCGCGTACCAGGGTCATCGCCGGCCTGACTGACAACGCCTCCAAGCCGGCAGTTCGACCGCCCCCTAAC
>CAYIOH010000480.1:0-3585 GCA_964364975.1 uncultured Bifidobacteriaceae bacterium | reverse complement strand
CCGCCGAAGATCAATTTCACGGTGATCTCCGACGGCGCGGTGGTAAAGGGTCTGACCGCAAGCAATGTCAGTTTCATCATCGCCAAATTGGTTCCCGGCACCAAGGGAGCGCCTGACCAGTGGGTAAGCTACACCTATCGCACCGAGACGGCCACGGCGACCGTCGGTCCGGGCGGCAAGCCCGTGTTGGCAAGCGCGATGCAGGCCACGACCGACCCAAAACAAACGGACGCCGCGCTCCTCGCTGCTCAGGTGGTCTATAACGACGCCGGTTACTATACCTACACGTTCAGCACCGACATCAAGGACCCGGCGAAGACCAATGGGGTGACGTTCGAACCCACGCTCACGCATCGCGTCGCGATCCAGTTGAGCTACACCAACAAGGCCGGCGCGACCGTGCGGGTCAATCCTTATTTTGACTTCGCTATCGATGCCAGCGGCAATGCGGTGGCGGTCACCGACAGCAGCAAGACGCGCAAGATGGTTGACGTCGGCACCTGCAACGAGTGCCACTCGAAGCTCGCGCTGCACGGCGGCGGCCGTGTCGATACGCAGTACTGCGTGC
The DNA here is from genome assembly GCA_964364975.1 of uncultured Bifidobacteriaceae bacterium. Taxonomy (GTDB): domain Bacteria; phylum Verrucomicrobiota; class Verrucomicrobiia; order Limisphaerales; family JADLHS01; genus JALOTT01. The sequence continues at coordinate 3,017 of CAYIOH010000480.1, read as the reverse complement.
TGTGCCACAACGCCGCCACCACCGATGCCAACAGCGGCAACGTGCTCGACCTGAGGATCATGGTCCACAAGATCCACGCCGGAAAGAAACTGAAAGCAATGTTTGGCCAGGATTACGCCATCTGGGGCTTCCGCGACACTGGGTTCGACTACACGAAAGTCGTCTTCCCGCAGGAACTTCTCAATTGCACCAAGTGCCACGATGGTAGCAAGAAGGACGCCGCGGGTAATCCGTTGGCCGGCCAGGGCGACAACTGGAAGAACGTGCCCAGCCGGGCTGCCTGCGGTTCCTGCCATGCCGGAATCGACTTTGCGAAAAATACCGGTGTCACCCTGGGCGATGCGGCGAAAGGTCTGAAGAGCTCGAGCTTTGCACACATCGGTGGCGCCAAACAGGATGACACGCAATGCGTTCTGTGTCACGACTCCACGAACATCCCCGTCTATCACAGCGACACGATGCCAACAACCGCTGATGCCACCAAGCGCACCATGAGCGCCGAGATCACCAAAGTCGCCATTGATGTTGTTCCCACGGCAGCTACGGCGACGACTACGGCCGGGTCGACTGGGACGGGCAACGTTACCGTCACCTTTACGCTGACGGATAATGGCGTTCCGGTCACTGACCCCGCGGCCTTCTCGGGTCTGGCGCTTACCCTTTCCAAGCTGAATCCGGCCGCATCGGGTTCTTCAACCTACTGGCAGAGCTACACCAGCAGAGGCCGCACCAAAGACGCAACGAAGCCGCCGGTCATCCAGGGCTATTCCGAAAATGCATTGGCGGCGAATCTGACGCACACCGGTAGCGGGGTCTGGACCTACAAGTTCCAGCTGTTGAACGGCAGCACTCCCGGGGACATCAGAACCATCACTAAAGCTGCCAACGCAACGGCGAGTTCGATCACGGGGGTTTACTCGGCTGCGAGCATGCCCGAGCTGCCGAACACAACGCTTACCGATACCAGCATGACCACGGTCAGCTACGATTGGTGGAAGACGCACCGCGTGGGTATGGAGTTCAACAAGGGTTCCGGCGCGACTGCGGTGAACAACAAGTTCAACGCAATCTATGATTTCGTGCCGCTGGCGGATTCGGCGAGAAAGGCCGAAACGCGCAATATCGTATCGATGAACACCTGCGCCACCTGCCATGCTGGCACGAAGCTGCACAAGGGTTATACGGTCGAGTATTGCGTTACCTGTCACAACCAGAATACCTATGAACCCTATTCCGGAAGCGTCGCTACCGGACTCGGTACGGTATCCGTGGACCTGCAGCAGTTCGTCCACAAGCTGCATCTGGGCAAAGATCTGCCCAGCATTGTGGCCGGTGGTTCATATGTAATCAACAATGAGAACTACTCGTATGGCGCCTTTCCCGGCAACATCAAGGACTGCGCGATCTGCCATAGCGCAACAGCCACCAAGGCCGATGGCAAGACGGTGCTTGAGAATGCCGCCAACTGGTATACGACACCCACCAAGCGCGCATGCGGAGCCTGTCATGACAGCACAACCGCTTTGGGGCATATCGATTCGCAGATCACCGCGACGGGTGAGCAGTGCGCGTTCTGTCACAGCGCGGCCAGCACATTTGGATTGGATGTCAAATCCGTTCACAAATAGAAGGAGGAGGTGTAGGACGGGTGCAATGCCTGTCTTGCCTCAGTAACAATAGCGCCGGGGCACGGTTCGCCAAGTTCCAGCGCCTGCACCAAAAGGGCAACCCGGAGGCGGAAACGCTTCCGGGTTGTCTTTTTGTTGACTTCGGCCCGGTTCGCAGAATTGACAACGCGGGCCATGTTCGCCACAAAATCACTACGTACGCAAATCCAGGAGACATTCAATGAAACGCAGTATGATCACTTCCGCACTGGTCGCAGCAGCCCTGTTGCTGTCCGCCGGCCTGGCCCTTGCCGCTGAAAGCGAACAATGGAGGATGGGGGAAACGAAAACAATCAGCAAAGCCAAGGCGGCTGACAAGGAGGCCAAGGCAAAGAAGGCCAAACCGGCTGCCAAGGTCAAGCTCGTGGATATCAACAGCGCCGGCAAGAACGAACTGAAGACGCTTCCGGGTATCAGCGACACGGACGCCGACAAGATCATCGCCGGGCGTCCTTACCTCAGCAAGGCCAATCTCACCACCCGCAATATCGTATCGCGCGAGGTCTATGAGAACCTCAAGACGCGGGTTATCGCCAAACAAACCGGGAATCCAACGGTCAAACCGGCCAAGAAATAGAGGCGGCTAGCTCCAATTCCCACAGTGGCGCAGCGGCAGATTACATTTGCAACAGGGGGCAATCTGCTTTAGGATTAAGAACGATTTTCATTGCTGCGCAGCCGCTTGTCCTCAAACAAAAGGTTAGTCATGAACAAGCATCGATCGTCGTTTGAATGGATCGACTTTGCCCCCCGCGGTGGCGGCTTTCCCCCCTCCGGTCAAGCGGGACCGGGGAAAGGGGATCGAGACCTTCAGAGCGTCCAATGCGGGCATTTGCTTCGGGTTCTGGCGGCGAGCGTGCTGGCATTGGTCGTTGCCGGATGTGGCGGCGGCGCAACGGACGGCGGCAGTCCCGACGTGGTGCCCGCGGCGCCGGGCGCTTCGGCGTCGGACACAGCGGCGCTGACTGCCGCGGCAGCGCTGACCGTGAATATCACCGGGGTAAGCGTCGAAAGCCCGCCGGTGGTGAATTTCACCGTCACAAACCAGGCCGGCGTCGGCATGGCCGGCCTTAGTTCCACTGACCTGCACTTCAATATCGCCAAGCTGACGCCGGGATCGAACGGTGATCCGGGCACCTGGCAGAACTATATCAACAGCGCCGCGGGCGGGGCGGTGCAAGGCAGCCAGGAGCGCAAGACGACGTCTGCGGGTTTCGTTTTCGGCACGCTGGTCAACCGCGGAAACGGCAGCTATATCTATACGTTTGCCACCGATATCAAGAACGCCACCTGCCCGGCGCCATGCACGGATGCGGACGGCAGGGCGCTCGATCTCAGCTACCAGCCGGG
>CAYIOH010000479.1:0-3597 GCA_964364975.1 uncultured Bifidobacteriaceae bacterium | reverse complement strand
CACCGGAAGATTGCGGCCTGGCGGCGAGGGTCTTTTGAAGCGGGTTGTTCTCGCGCTTTTTCTCCTCGCGTTTTTTGACCTCGCCTTTCGAGTTGCGATACTCAGTCACCCTGGTGCGCGTGAAGAAATAGCGCTCTTGAAACGCCTGTTCGTTTTCGTCTGCTTTGGCGGATTTTTCAGCGACGCGCTGAAGCACCATCTCAACCGGCGGCAACGCCTGTCCGGCATCATTCAGCGCAGAAACATGCGCCGGCGCGGCCAGAAGGATTGCGGCTGCGACGGTTGGCCAAAGCAATTTCATAATAATGCTGCTCCTTGGATGCCTTGTTCCCCGCGGCTATTCAACCCAGATCGTCAACGGCGCTACTTGCGCGGGCAATAGCGCAGATTGGCGCGATGAGCGGTTTCGTGTAAGGTCGTCGCCGTGAAATTGATTTCTTGGAACGTCAACGGCCTGCGCGCCGTGTTAAAGAAGAATTTTCTCGAGCACCTCGACGCCGAGAAACCGGACGTGCTTTGCCTCCAGGAAACCAGGTGCCATCCTGACGACGTCGAACAGCTATGGCCTGCGAAATACACGACCTACTGGAACTGCGCGGAGAAGAAAGGTTACTCCGGCACGGCGATTTTCACCAAGGCCCGCCCACTGAAAGTCACCCCGCACCTTGGCGTGGCCAAGCACGACCGTGAGGGCCGCGTGCTCACCGCCGAGTTCGCCGACTTTTTTCTCGTGAACGTTTATGTGCCCAACTCCAAGCGCGAACTCACCCGGCTCGCCTACCGCCAGCAATGGGACCGCGATTTTCTCCGTTACCTGAAGAAGCTGGAAAGGCACAAGCCCGTCATCTTCTGCGGTGATCTCAACGTTGCCCACACGGAGATTGACCTCGCCAATCCCAAAGCCAACGTTAAAAACCACGGTTTCACGCCCGAGGAACGCGCCGGCTTCAGTGCGTTTGTGCGGGCCGGCTTTCTCGACACGTTTCGGGAATTCGTGAAGGGCGGCGGGCATTACACCTGGTGGAGTCAGATCTCCGGCGCACGCGCCCGAAACGTCGGCTGGCGCATTGATTACTTCCTCATCTCGGCGGCTCTCCGACCGCGCCTCAAACGCGCTTTCATCCGCCCGAACGTACCGAGCAGCGACCATTGCCCCGTGGGCATCGAAATCGTTTGATCCTGAGGGAAAAGACGCCCGACGCTATTCGACTTCGGAATAGACGATGGCAACTGGCGTAAGCTGGTTGGTGTTTAACGTGATGCTCACAGGAGCGGAAGGATAGCCAGAATAGTAGTTCGCCGGGTCGTTAATATTCTTTGGCGGAAGCAGTCGGCGGAGAGGAGTGGCTATCAGGACATAGTCAATGTTTCTTTTCAAGAACGGAGTGGCATGTTATCAACCACAAGCCACAACGCGTGTGACGGGCGCATGGCTTATGCAAATGAACACAACCACGGTCCAACCCCGCCAACGCGGCGACGCTCCATCAGCAGAGAAACCCGCGCCGGGCGGGTTGACGAATCGCCAGCGTTTCCTCGACGCCTGCCATTGTCGCGCGACGGACCGACCGCCGGTCTGGCTGATGCGCCAAGCGGGACGCGCCTTGCCGGAGTATCGGAAGCTCAAGGAGACCTACACGTTCGTTCAACTTGTGCAGAGTCCGGAGTTGGCCGTGGAAGTTACGCTCCAACCCGTCCGCCGGTTCGGCTTCGACGCAGCAATTCTCTTCAGCGACATCCTCGTCATCCCCGAAGCGATGGGGCAAACGTATCACTTCAGGGAAACCGGCGGCGTGGTCATGGACTTCGCCGTCACCACGCGGGCAGACATTGAAAAACTTTCTGTGGAGCGGGTGGTTGAGCACTTGAGTTACGTGGACAAAGCCCTCCGCGCGCTCCGCAAAGAACTCGGCGACCAAACAGCGCTCATCGGTTTCAGTGGCTCGCCGTGGACCCTCGCAACATTCATGATGGAAGGTGCCAGCGTTCCGAAATATGGTCGTGCCCTCGCGCTGTTCCGCGAAGATCCTCAAACTTATTTCGCGCTCGCCGAAAAACTCACCGCCGCCGTAACCGCATATCTGAAAATGCAAATCGCCGCCGGTGTGGACGCGCTGCAAATCTTCGACAGCCACGGCGGGCATGTCGCGGCGGCAGAATTTCAGGAGGCGAGTGGTCGTTGGATGCGGGAGATCGTAGCGCAGATTTCCAAATCTGCTGTATCGCGGGTTTCCAAACCCGCAGACGGATCGCCCAGCCACGCCGACTTGGAAGTCGGCGACACAGCAGGTTTTGAAACCTGCGCCACAGGTCAGCGCGTCCCCACTATTGTCTTCTCCCTAGGCACGCACAGCAACTGGGACGATCTCATCAACACTGGCGCGAACGTGATCGGCATTGACTGGCAGTTCTCATTGGCCGAGGCACGCCGGTTGTTACCGGCCAACGTCGGGCTTCAAGGCAATCTACCGCCTGCGCTCTTGAGCGATGCCACGCCGGAGACGGTCATGAGTGAAACGACGCGCCTGCTTGAAGTCATGCGCGGTCGCAAGGGCTATATTTTCAACCTCGGCCACGGTTTGACGCCGGGCGCGAAGCTGGAGAACATTACGGCGCTGGTCGAAGCGGTGAAGGGTTTCCAATGATGTGTAGCCACATGAGCTGGATACTTGCTGTGGTTGTTTATAGCCCGGCAGCGGAAAAATCCATGTACGACCATTTGACAAATCTTCCAAAGTCGGTCGCGTTGTTAGGTGTAGGTCTAGCAGCCGTTTTTATTGTGTGGTTGTTTGGAAAAAGGAAATAGTTCGTCAATTATATTGAATCGCTCTGGGAATGAAGAAATTAAGCGTCAACCTCGAACTGGTGAAGAAATACAACGTGGCCGGGCCGCGTTACACCAGCTACCCGCCCGCGACGAAATTCACCGACGCGATTTCATGGGAGCAACTCTCCGCCAGGATCGAAGCGAACAACCGCACAGCGCGCGACCTCTCCATCTACTTTCACATCCCGTTTTGCGAAACGCTCTGCTGGTTCTGTGGCTGCACCACCGTCATCACGCTCAATCACGACAAGGGCAAGGACTACATTGATTATCTTGACCGCGAAGTCGCGGAGATGGCGAAGCACCTCAACCCGGCGCGCAAGGCCGTTCAACTCCACTTCGGCGGCGGCTCGCCCACGTTTCTCCGGCCCGACGAAATCCGCCGCCTCGGCGAAATCATCCACAAGCATTTCACATTTTCAACCGACATCGAAGCCAGCGTGGAAGTTGACCCGCGCCGGCTTACGCGTGATCACATGGCCGCGCTACGCGAGATCGGGTTCAATCGCGCCTCGATGGGCGTGCAGGATTTCAACCCCAAGGTTCAAGAGGCCATTCACCGCATCCAACCGCGCGAAATGACCCAGCAGGCAATAGATTGGATGCGCGACCTGGGCTACGGCTCGATCAACCTCGACCTGATCTACGGCTTGCCGCACCAGACGCCGGACACATTCAACGAAACGCTCGACACAGTGTTGGAGATGAAGCCCGACCGCCTCGCCGTGTTCAGCTACGCGCACGTCCCGTGGATCAAGCCGTCGCAAAAA
>CAYIOH010000478.1:0-3599 GCA_964364975.1 uncultured Bifidobacteriaceae bacterium | reverse complement strand
AACGTACCCGACGGCGACGACCCAGTGGGAGAAACGCAACATCGCGCTCGAAATTCCGGTGTGGGATGCGAACGTGTGCATCCAATGCGGCAAATGCGTCTTCGTCTGTCCGCACGCGACGATTCGCAGCAAGGTTTATGACGCGGCGGAGTTGACGAGAGCGCCGGGCACGTTCAAATCCGCCGACGCGCGGTTGCCGGAATGGAAGGGGCGCAAATACACACTTCAAGTTTCCACCGAGGATTGCACGGGTTGCGGCGTGTGTGTGGACGTTTGCCCGGCGCGCAACAAATCCGAGGCCAAACTCAAGGCCATCAACATGCGGCCCATCGAGCCGCTGCGCGAGGCGGAAATTCGGAACTGGGATTTCTTCCTGTCGCTGCCGGAGCTGGACCGCCGCACGGTGCCGCTCGACAACGTGCGATCCGTTCAACCGCTACGTCCGCTGTTCGAGTTCTCAGGCGCGTGCGGGGGTTGTGGCGAGACGCCTTACGTGCGGTTGCTGTCCGCGTTGTTCGGTGACCGTCTGCTCGTCGCCAACGCCACCGGCTGTTCTTCGATTTATGGTGGCAACCTGCCCACCACGCCGTGGGCGCAGGACGCCGCCGGGCGCGGGCCAACCTGGTCGAATTCACTGTTCGAGGACAACGCCGAGTTCGGTCTCGGCTTCCGCGTTTCCCTGGACAAGCAAAAGGAATTCGCAAGCGAATTGCTCAAGCAACTCTCGCCGCAAATCGGCGACGAACTCGTGACCAAGATCCTGGTCAATGCGCAGAAGGACGAGGCCGACATCTTTGAACAACGCGAGTGGGTGAAGGAACTGAAGGCGAAGTTGAAGGGCATCAAGTCGCCCGTCGCGACGCAATTGCTCGCGCTGGCTGACCAGCTCGTGCGCAAGAGCGTTTGGATTCTGGGCGGCGATGGTTGGGCTTACGACATTGGCTACGGCGGGTTGGACCACGTCCTGGCGAGTGGGTGCAACGTCAAGGTGCTCGTGCTGGACACAGAGGTTTATTCCAACACCGGTGGTCAATGCTCCAAATCCACGCCGCGCGGCGCCGTGGCGAAGTTCGCTTCCGGCGGCAAAGCCGCGGCGAAGAAAGACCTCGGCCTGATCGCGATGACTTACGGCAACATCTACGTAGCCACGGTCGCGATGGGCGCGAAGGACGAGCAGACGCTCAAGGCGTTCGTCGAAGCCGAGGCCTACGACGGCCCGGCGCTCATCATCGCTTATTCGCATTGCATCGCCCACGGCATCAACATGACCACCGGCATGCAGAACCAGAAGGCCGCCGTGCAGTCCGGCCAATGGGTGCTCTATCGTTACAACCCGGACCGTTTGAAAGATGGGCTGAATCCGTTGCAACTGGATTCCGGCGCGCCGAAGATGAAAGTCGAGCAATACCTCGGCATGGAAAACCGGTTCAAGATGCTGACCAAAAGCAAACCGGAGGAAGCCAGGCGGCTCTTCGCACAGTCGCAAAAGGACGCGGACGTGCGCTGGCGGCTGTATGAATCGCTGGCCGCGCGCGATTTCAAACCGAAGGAAACCCCGCCGACGCCGGCCCCGGCCACGGTTTTGGACCATCCGTGAGCTTAACCCTCAACGCGAAAGAATTGTCATGGACCTGAGCACTACCTACCTCGGATTGAAACTGCGCAGCCCGCTCGTGCCTTCGGCCGCGGCGCCGCTGACTGAAGACATCGGCAACATCAAACAGATGGAAGACCACGGCGCGGCGGCAGTCGTGCTGTATTCGCTCTTCGAGGAGCAACTGCGGCTGGAGCGCACCGAACTGCACCATCACCTCACGCACGGGACGGAAAGTTTTCCCGAGGCGCTGACGTATTTCCCCGAGCCGGCGGAATTTCACGTCGGGCCGGAGGAATACCTCAAACACGTCGCCAAAGCGAAGGCGGCGGTGAACATTCCCATCATCGCGAGCCTGAACGGTTCGACGCCCGGTGGCTGGACGGACTACGCGAAACAAATCCAGCAGGCCGGCGCTGACGCACTGGAGTTGAACATTTACAGCATTCCAACTGACGTTGAAGTGACGGCCGGCGAAGTTGAGAACGAATACGTGGAAGTCGTCAAATCGGTGAAGTCAGTGATTACGATTCCTGTCGCCGTGAAACTAAGCCCCTTCTTCACGAACTTTGCCAACGTGGCCAAACGGGTCGTTGACGCGGGCGCCAACGGCCTCGTGTTGTTCAACCGTTTTTACCAGCCGGACATTGACCTCGAAACACTCGAAGTGACGCCGAACATCTTGTTCAGCACGCCGATGGCGATGCGCCTGCCGATGCGCTGGGTCGCAATCCTCCATGGCCGCATACCGGCGAGTCTCGCGGCGACCAGCGGCATCCACCGCGCGGCCGACGTGATCAAAATGCTCATGGTCGGCGCGGATGTGACGTGCCTGTGCTCGGCAATCATTCGTCACGGCAACAAGCAGATTGCCGTCATCGAAAGCGAAATGAAAACGTGGATGGAGCAGCGCGAGTACGAATCCGTGCAGCAACTTAAAGGCAGCCTGAGCCAGAAGAATTGCGAAGATCCGAGCGCTTACGAGCGCGCCCAATACATGCGGGCGATCTCGACGTTTCCGTTTGCAGCGGGGACGGTGTAAGCAGCGGCGCTCCAATGTTTCAACTCTTTCCGGGTTGCAATCGCTCCCGTCCGACTTTCGCGCGCGTTGGAGACGCCATTGCGGCAGAAAATGCGGAGCAATCATCAAGCGATGCAGAGCGATTCCATCCGCCGTCGGCGACGTGGTTCGCGCTCGCGGCTGCGGGGTTGGGCGCGGCGGTGGTGTGGGGCACGATCATCATGGGCGTCACCGGATTGATAGATGGACATCACGCATTGACTGCCGCGCTGGGCGGCGGACGTGACGCTGACGATTCATTATTACGAAGCCATCCTCGCGTGCCTCGCCATCGTGGTCTGGCATTTCTATCATGTCATCGTTGATCCCGACGTGTACCCGTTGAACATGGCCTGCTGGGACGGCCACGTATCGGAACATTGGCGGCACGAAGAGCACGCGCTCGAAGTTGCCACGGCGACCGCCATAAATGAGAACGTGCCGGGCGTTCCGACGCCTTCGATGCCCTCGCTAAAACTGCCAGACGTGAAGCCCTCAAAGTCAGATGAGGCAGGGTAGCGGCGTGGTCTCAAGCTGTCCGGTTTCTGATTGGGCAAATTGTTGGAAATGGCCGCTGGCGATTTGTGCCAATAAAATCACGTGTCTTTGGCATTTTCGGCAGGGCGGTTTCTTTTGGCAGTCAGCGCGGCCTCCTTTCCACTACGCGGCGCGTAACCGGCCTGTTTCACTGGCCACTTAGAAGTTGTTCAACGCGCTGGACAAAAAACGGTGACGATTTGCCAACTCGTGTTGAGCCAAACGAGCAGGCAAACTTAAAATGATGCCGTGATAAAGAACGATTGGCTGATAAAGAACGATTGGCTTATCGCATGAAATTGTTTGTCGCAGGCTTGAGTTACAAGACCGCGCCGGTGGCGGTGCGCGAAAAGCTGGCGGTGCATCCGTCGTTGCTTCCGTGCCACGGCTGCCGGCTCAAGCTCGGCG
>CAYIOH010000477.1:0-3599 GCA_964364975.1 uncultured Bifidobacteriaceae bacterium | reverse complement strand
CACGTCGCCGTGAACGAACTGCGCGGTGCCGTGGGCGAGCAGCCATTTCAGGTTCTCCGCCGCGCCGAACCGGCTGAGATTGTCGAACACCGTCACACGCCAACCATCGCGCAAAAGCCGCGCGGTCATGTTGCTGCCTACAAATCCACATCCGCCGGTGACCAAGGCTGTTTTTTTCATAATCTAAAAGGTCCTAAGAGGGACATCGAGCAGGTTGACTCAATTTGAGGGCGGGGAACGATTCCCGGGCCAAGTGCCAGACGGTATGGGGCCGCATGATGCATATCTTCTCAGGCGGTGGCTGTGTGTCGGTTCAAGCGGGTTTCATACTCGGTCAGCAGGCGGTCGCCATAATCCTGCCAGGTGTTCCGCACCGCACCGCGCCGGTACGCCGCTTCACCCATCCGGCGGTTGAGCTCGTTGTCCGTGGCGACTTTGATCATCGCCTCGGCAATGTGCCGGGGGTCGCGCGGGCGGACAATGAATCCCTCCACCCCATCGGCCACGAGCGTGGTGGCGCCGCTTTCGTAGCTGGCAATGATGGGCAGTCCGGCGCCCATGGCTTCCGGGATCACCCGGGCAAGACCTTCCTGCGTCGAAGGCAGGACAAGGGCCGTGCAGGTTTGCAGCAGTTCGGCCAGTTTGGGATGAGTCAGGGACAGGATGTGGGTAAAAGTTCCGTCCCATTTGGGTTTTTCCTTCCGAAAATCGCACTTGTAACCCCCCACGCAAATCAACTCCGCATTGGGCACCGCCTGCTTCACCAACTGGAACGCGCGAAACAGGTATTGATGACCCTTCAACACCCGGATCGTGGCCACGCAGACAAAACGCGGGGTCGCCGGCAGAATCTGGCGCGGGCGAAAAATGCCGGTGTTCACCCCATAGGGATTGAGAAAGCATTTCGACGCCGGAATCCCATTCATCAGCATGCTGTTGAGGACAAACTCGGACGGACACAGAATCAAGTCGGCCCGCTCCGTTTCCCGATTCATGCGGGCGAACATCCACCGGGGGATGGGTAGTTTTTCGCCGGGACACCAAAGATCACACTCCCGCTGCCAGAACCCCGCGAAGAGGACGGGATGGCTGGTGGGGGCGTCGAGCACCTTCAAAGCGCCGACTTCATCCGCGTAATCGAAAGGCTCGGTCGCAAACCCCATGATGGCCTGGGCCACGTTGAAAGGGGGACGTTGCTGCGAGCGCAGCCAAAGCTTCCAGATGGGCGACGCGGCGTAGAGGGTTTTCTCAATCCAAATCTGGGGGGCAAAGGAATAGAAAGGCCTCATCGCCAGATGAAAAGGCCAGCAGCGACGATACTTCCCGGCGGGAAGCCCCGCACGATCCCGGGTGGACATCCACAAGCCCGCGAGCGCACCGCGGGCGGCGAAGGCTTTTGCCGTGTGCGACAGATGCCAGTCCCACGGAGTCAGGAGCAGCACTTGCGGGGAAACCCTTGAAGCCGCGTCACTCATGTCGGGGGGTGGTTTGTGGAGCGATGGGACATTCGATGCAAGGCGCAATCTTCACCGATGGGAGGGCATGAAGCGACAAGCGCGTACGTAAGCCGCGGCCGCGGCAAGCGCAACGTCAACCTGCTTTCCCGATGGCGAAATCACGCGCACAGGATAGAAACTGGATTGCCGGATTGGCAAGTCATTCAGCACTTCCGGTTTGCCCGTGTCCCGATTGGCTTGTAATCTCCGTTCCCATGAACCTCTGGATGCCATTGCTGGTCCTGCTGTTGCTGACCCACTCGTTGTCTGGGGCTCAGGGAATATATTATGCCGCCACCAACCTGTGGCAGGCCTTCATTGGCCCACACGGACGGTCGTCCCCGGCCCTGGGTCACGACGGGGCGGTTTACGTTGGAACGTTCGAAGGACAGTTGCTCGCCTTCAACCCGGACGGCACGAAGCGTTGGGCTTTCAAGACGGGTTTCGAGATGGCTTCTTCCCCCGCGGTTAGCGCGGATGAAACCATTTACATCGGCTGCCGCGATCGAAAGCTCTATGCTGTGGACAAGCGGGGGAAATGCAAATGGTCATTCAAGACCGGCGCCTGGGTGGATGCTTCCGCGGCCATAGCCGCCGAGGGGACCATTTACTTCGGCTCGTGGGACAAACAGTTTTACGCGCTCAACCCCGACGGCTCAAAAAAATGGTCGTTCAAGACGGGCGGGCCGATTGTTTCATCCGCGGCGATTGACGCGACCGGAGTTATTTATTTCGGCTCGCACGACCGGAAGTTCTACGCCTTGAACCCCGATGGTTCAAAGCGTTGGGATTACGCCACGGGTGGGGCGATTCTTTCATCCCCGGCCATCAGTGCCGAAGGCGCTCTCTACTTCACGTCCGTGGATGGAAAATTCCACGCTCTGAACAGCAACGGCACTCGCCGCTGGGAATTGCACACCGGCGGGATAGCCGGCGCCTCTCCGGTGCTGGGTGTTGATGGAACAATCTATGTCCTCGTCAACACCAACTATTGCGCCATCCACCCCGAGGGCAAGTTCAGGTGGATAGGAGGTTACTGGGACCCCCCGGCGGTCGAATCCGGCGGGGCGGCGGCCGCAGTCCTGGCCAACAGCCTGATCGTTTTCACCGCCGGGAACGGCTATGTGATGGCCGTCCCGCCGGAGGACAAGGACTGGGTCTGGAATTATGCGCGGACCGGGCCCATTTATTCCTCGGTGGTGGTGTCCCCGCAAGGAACAGTCTATGTCGCCGGCGTCGGCGCGCATTTGCACGCCCTCGTCAACAATGTGCCGCTGGCCGACAGCGCGTGGCCGATGTTTCGCGCCGATCCGCAACACACTGGCCGGCTACGCGGCGGGCATTAAAGCCGAAATCGGAACCGGATGCGCTGGCGCGTTCCGGGAGACCCGCGCCACCGTCAGCCCTCACACGCGCTGTGGGCTGTGTCTGTATCCGGTTGAGAACTTTGCTTTTCAGTTCAGGATATTATTTTCTCGCCAGAATTCCCGGCATCCCGCCGCCCATGCGGGCCATCATCTTCGAGAACTTGCCCATCTTTTTCATCATCTGCTGCATCTGGCCGAACTTGTTCAGCATGGTGTTCAACTCGGTCACGCTCACGCCGCTGCCTTTGGCGACGCGGATGCGGCGCCTGGCGTTGAGAATTTGCGGACTCTTCCGCTCCTTCGGCGTCATGGCGCAAATCATCGCTTCCATGTGCTTGAATTCCTTTTCCTGCTTGCCGAGGTCCGCGCCTTTGATGGCTTCCGCGCCGCCGGGCAACATCTTCATCACGTTCTCCAGCGGGCCGAGCTTTTTCATCTGGCGCAACTGGTCGAGGAAATCCTCCAGCGTGAACTCGCCTTTGCGCATCTTTTCTTCCATGCGCTTGGCGTCGTCAAGGTCCACGGCTTCCGCGGCTTTCTCGACGAGGCTGACGACGTCGCCCATGCCGAGGATGCGCGAGGCCATGCGCTCGGGATGAAACGGCTCGAACTCGTCGAGCTTTTCGCCCACACCCGCAAACTTGATGGGCTTGCCGGTGACGGCCTTCATGCTCAAGGCCGCGCCGCCGCGCGCGGCGCCGTCGAGTTTGGTGAGGATCGAGCCGGTGATGTTCAG
>CAYIOH010000476.1:0-3606 GCA_964364975.1 uncultured Bifidobacteriaceae bacterium | reverse complement strand
GCACGCGAAAAACAGGCATCAATACTTAATCGGACTTAGAGGACACTACACTAGCCGTTTCGCTGATGAGACAAATCGAACATCATCGGCAGCTGGCTCCCGTCGCTGACCTTTGAGTTGAGCGTGGAGACTGTGATGAGACGAACTCTCACGATTCTGTTGGCGCTCGCCGCGATCTTCTTCGCGGTCGTGCTGGTTGGCGTTTGGTTGCCTGCGGCGAACAAAATCGAGGACCTTGGCGCGAGTGGCGCCGGTTTGGAACTGGGTGAATGGCAGGTGAGTGTTGGGGGATGCCTGCTTGCGTCAGTCCTTTTTGCGGTCCTGGCGCTCTCATCACGGAAAACGCGATTTGCGACCGGCTTTCTGATCGTATCCTGGCTGGCCCTTCTCGGTTTTGGAGCAGCCACGGGATGCCTCTATTCGATCAAGGGCCGAACGGATGTCGTGAACCAATACGGCCATGGCCTTACCTACGGCGAATGGTGGGCGAGCGTGATCCCTTGGACCATCGCAACCGCACTGGTTGCCTTGTCCGCCGTTTCGTCGCTGATCTACGCTCTCGGAAAACGTGACGCCCCAAGACGGGAATCGCACAACTAGACGGTCGAGCGAACCGGTGCCCAAAGTCTCGATTCCGACCGTCACGGAGGAACTTGAACCTTGATTTGCATGGTGGGAGAGCGGTGTCGGGTACTGGTCGCTGTGCTCACCTCTGAGGCATCGTCGTCGCTCGCAGGCCACTACTTTGTCGTTTGAGGATTCGTCGTTTGAAGGTTTGACCTCGCGATGCCGCCTGCCTACACTCGTTGCTCTGTGTTATGAAAATTCTTGTTTGTGATCCGGTTTCGCCCAAAGGAATCGCTTTGCTGCAACAACGGCCTGAGTTTCAGGTCGTCGTTTTGCCCAAGCGGTTGTCCGAGGCGGAACTGTTGCCGGTGGTGGCCGACGCGGTGGCGATGGTCGTCCGTTCCGAAACGAAAGTGACGCGCAAGGTCATCGAGGCCGCGCCGAAGCTGCGCGTGGTGGGCCGCGCCGGCGTGGGCGTGGACAACGTGGACGTGGAGGCCGCCACGCAACGCGGCGTCGTGGTCATGAACACCCCTGGCGGCAACACGATTTCCACGGCGGAGTTGTCGTTTGCCATGATTCTCAGTCTCGCGCGCAAAGTGCCGCAGGCCGCCGCCTCGATGAGCGAAGGGAAATGGGATCGAAAACAATTTCAGGGCGCGGAACTCGCTGGCAAGACGCTCGGCGTGCTGGGCATGGGCCGCATTGGCAGCGAGGTGGCCAGACGCGCCCTCGCCTTCGGCATGAGGGTGGTGGGCTACGACCCGTTTCTCACGGAAGCCCGCGCGCAGTCGCTCGGCATTGAGGTGGCGTCCGACCTGGACGACGTGTATCGCGACGCGGACTTCATCACCGTCCACATGCCGGTGACGGAGCTGACGCGCGGGATGCTCAACGCCGCCGCGTTTTCCAAGATGAAGCCCGGCGTGCGCATCGTGAATTGCGCGCGCGGCGAAATCATTGTCGAGAGCGACCTCATCGCCGCGCTGGATTCAGGCAAGGTCGCCGCCGCCGCGCTGGACGTTTTCGCGATTGAGCCGCTGCCCGGCGACCATCCGTTCCGCAAACATCCCGGCATCACGCTCACGCCGCATCTTGGCGCGAGCACGGCGGAAGCGCAGGAAAAATGCGGCCTCGAAGTCGCCGAGGTGATCACCGCATATCTGCTCACCGGTGAAGTCCGCAACGCGGTGAATCTCCCCTACCTCGACGCGAAAACCTACGAGCAGATCAAACCCTACCTCACGCTCGGCGAAAAGCTGGGCAAGCTGCTGGCGCAACTCGCGCCGCCACAGGTGGATCGCCTGCACATCACCTACGGCGGCAAGGCACAGGAATTGCCGAACATTGATCCCGTCACGCGCGCCGTCGTGCTGGGATTCCTCTCGCGCGCGGCGGTCAAGGACCTGAACAACATCAACGTTCGTAGCATCGCCTCGACGCTCGGCCTGACGGTGGAGGAAAAACGCTCCAACGAGCCGGTCACGTTCAACGAGTGGTTGCACGTGCAGGTATTCAACGGCGCGGAGAAGGTGATTTCGGCGGGCGGAACCTTTTTCGGCTCGCCGAACAATCCACGCATCGTGCGGCTTTACAGCACACCCGTGGAAATTCCCATCAGCGGCACAATGCTGCTGTTGAACAACAAGGACCGGCCCGGCATGGTGGGTTACCTCGGCACCTTGTTGAGCAAGCACAACATCAACATCGCCAATATGAGTCTCCACCGCGACATTGCTGGCGGTTACGCGTTCACCGTGCTCAACCTCGACAGCGAACCGCCCGCGCCGATGCTGGCCGAACTGCAGCGCGATCCCGACATCCGCAACGTCAAAGTCGTCACATTATAACCATTCGCCCCCTCAAAAAATCATGACTCATAGAACCGCAAAGATTCTTTCCTTCGCGCTCCTCGCCGCGCTGTTCGCTGCGCCGGGCACCTTCGCCGTCAACTCCGGCACGAACGCCGCCGCCAAGCCGGTTGACAAACTCACTGAGTTGTTCGGCGACCCCGTCATCGCCAAGGGCAAGGGCGTGGAGGTTAAGCGCAGCCAGTTGGACTCGGCGCTGATCGGCATCAAGTCCGCGGCGGCGGCCCGCGGCCAGACGGTGTCCCCGGAACAGACGCGAATGCTTGAACAACAGGTGTTGCAGCGCCTGATTCAAATTCAACTCATGCTTGGCAAAGCCACCGATGCCGACAAGACCAAAGGCAAGGAAACCGTCGAAAAACAATTGGCGCTCATTCTCAAGCGCGCAGGCTCCGAGGAGGCGCTCAACCGTCAACTCAAGTCTGTCGGTATGACCGAGGAGGAGTTGCGCGCCAAGATGGCCGAGGAAGCCACCGCCCAGGCCGTTCTTGAACGCGAACTTAATGTCACCGTGACCGAAGACGCGGTGAAGAAGTTTTACGACGAAAACCCGGCGCGTTTTGAGGAGCCGGAAAAGGTGCGCGCCAGCCATATTTTGCTGAGCACGCTCGATTCGGCCACGCGTCAACCGCTCTCCGACGACAAGAAGTCGGCCAAGCGCAAACAAGCCGAAGACCTGCTCAAGCGCGCGCGCGCCGGCGAAGATTTCGCCAAGCTGGCCCAGGAGTATTCCGAAGATCCCGGGTCAAAGGACAAGGGTGGTGAATACACCTTCCCACGCGGCGCGATGGTGCCGGAGTTCGAGGCGGCGGCGTTTTCGCTGAACACCAACCAGATCAGCGACATCGTTACCACGCAGTTCGGCTACCACATCATAAGGCTCAGCGAAAAAATCCCGGCGCATAAAATTGAGCTGGCCAAGGTGGCTGACGACTTAAAGGAAGGGCTGAAGCGCCAAGAGTTGGAAAAACTCCTGCCCAATTACATAGAAAAGCTCAAGCAGGAAGGCAACGTCGAAATCCTCGACGAAAAACTGAAGCCGAAGGAAGTCGGCCCGGACGCCGCCGCAAAACCCGCCAAAACGAATGGGGCCGACGAGAAAAAGACAGACGACAAAAAGTAAACGCGCTTGCTAAGAAATAATAAAATAAGCTATAATAAGTTCCGA
>CAYIOH010000475.1:0-3627 GCA_964364975.1 uncultured Bifidobacteriaceae bacterium | reverse complement strand
GGTCACTGGGATCACCTATGGAATCACTAACCGGGGAACCCGCCAGATGCACACCTGTTACGGGGTGGTTGACGCGCATTGCTCAGCCCACCGGCGTTGTGTACCTTTTCGCACCGCCGCGACTCAGTAAGCGGCGCAAAAGACATGAAAGAATCAGACTGCTCATCCGGGACTGTTTTCTGCGGTGGCGACCATGCTGAAATCAAAGGCCGCTGGAATCCGTATCTTGTCGGCATCGGAATCGGCGTTCTGAGTTGGTTCGCGTTCGCAATCGTGAACCAACCCCTCGGCATTTCCACGGCGCTGTCGTCGGCCTCTAGCGTTTGCGCGCTGCCAATCATGGGCAGCGAAGGCGTGGCGCAAAACGCTTACTGGGCCAAGTCTCCGTTCAAGTGGGACGGTGGCATGTTATTTCTTGTCGGGACGTTCCTGGGCAGCCTGTTGAGTGTATTGGCCAGCCGCACGTTTCGGTTGGAGAAAGTCCCGGCCACATGGTCACAGCAATTTGGCGGTTCGACTGCGAAGCGGTTGGTGGCGGCTTTTCTCGGCGGGGTTATCATCATGTTTGGCGCGCGCATGGCCGGAGGTTGCACGAGCGGGCACGGCATCAGCAGTTCGCTCCAGTTGGCCCTTAGCAGTTGGA
Source organism: uncultured Bifidobacteriaceae bacterium (assembly GCA_964364975.1). GTDB lineage: Bacteria > Verrucomicrobiota > Verrucomicrobiia > Limisphaerales > JADLHS01 > JALOTT01. The sequence goes on along the minus strand of CAYIOH010000475.1, from coordinate 2,984 downwards.
CCTTCTTTTTGACAATGTTCGCGTCCGGAATCCTGACGGCACTGGTTCTCTTTCGCAAACCGCCGACCCGCTCCAACTGAAACCATTCCATCGCCCTGAATCATGAACCTCCCTGTCTCTGCTGAATCGGCCCGCTGGCTCGCCATTCCGATGGGCATCATCTTTGGCTGGTTGCTGCATCGCGGCGGCGTGGCCAACTACAACGTGATCGTGAACCAGTTTCGGTTTAAGGATTTCACCGTCCTCAAAATCATGTTCACCGCCATCATCGTCGGCGGCATCGGTGTGCTTCTGCTCAAAGACGCGGGCCACGCGCAATACCATATCAAGCCCGCCAACATGCTCGGCGTAGCGCTGGGCGCGGCGCTCTTCGGCGTTGGCATGGTGCTTTACGGTTACTGTCCCGGCACGGGCGTCGCGGCAATCGCCACCGGCAGTCTCCATGCGCTGGTGGGTTTTGTCGGGATGCTCCTGGGCGGTGTTCTTTACGCGCTGAGCTTTACCTGGGTCGAGGCGAATATCCAGAAGGTCGCGGCGCTGGGCAAAGTGCGCCTGCCGGACATCACCGGCGTGCCGGATTGGGGCTGGTTTGTGATTCTCTCCGCCATTGCTGGCGTGGTGTTCTGGTTGGTGGAAACCCGGTTCAAACCGGCCGCAGTCGCGGCGGCTTCAACCGGTGGCGAAAGCCAGACCTGAGCCTTTGGCCAAATTCGTGCCCGACGAGAAATTTGGGCGAAGACTATCGCCGCCCGCATTGCCGCAGCCCCGAAAAGATTTATGAACTGGACCATCGCAATCCTAATCATAGTTGTCTTCGTAGCGCTGTTTGCCTTGAAGCGCATGGCGTTCGTGTCGGTAGAAGTTACCCGGAAACATCTCGCCGGAGGCGCGCTGGTGATTGACGTGCGTTCGGCGGAGGAATTCCGCAGCGGCCATGTGGCGAACGCGGTGAACATTCCGCTGGCTGAGTTGCGCGAAAGCCTGCCTCTCCACGTGACGGACAAACGCCAGGTGTTGCTCCTGCATTGCCTGAGCGGCGGGCGCAGCGGCATGGCGCAGCATCAGCTCAAGGGCATGGGCTACACCAATGCGTTCAACCTCGGCTCTTATGGCCGCGCTCAACAAATTGTGGAAGGCGACTTGGACTGATGACATGCAGCGTGAGCTTCAAACCATTTCAATTTTCAACCACGAAAGGTAACTAATCTGCGCGAATCAGCACCCGCGGATTCAAAGGAGTTTGTGTTCATTGGCGGGTTCACCGATTTTTACCGTTTGAAGTCCGTCACGCGAAGCGACAAACTCGCGCCATGAGACAGTCCAGCCACCATTGCGACAAACCAGAGATCAATTTCTCCCGCCGCGACTTCCTCGCCGCGTCCAGCCTCGCGCTCGTGGGCGTGGCGTTGCACGGTTGCGCCACGGCGGATTCGCCCGCCCATGCCGAGCCGATCATAGACATCCACCAGCACCTCGGCTACATGGACCGGCCGGATGACGCGCTGCTCCAACACCAACGCGGAATGGGCGTCACCAAAACGATTCTGCTGCCCGCCGGTCGCCCTGTGAAAACGGCGTCCACGCACGACGGCGTGGCGAATGGTTTGCAGGCCAGGGCGCTCGGCAACGAGGCGTGTTACCAGTTTGCCAGAGCGCATCCGAAGGAATACTTGTTTGCCGCGAACGAAGTGCCGGACCTCGATGGCGCCACGCAGGAAATCGAAAAGTATTTGAAGCTGGGCGCGGTGATGATCGCCGAGCAGAAGTTCGGCGTGGAATGCGACTCGTCGGCGATGCAGCGGATTTACGAGGTGGCGCAGGCTCACCGGGTGCCGGTGTTGATGCACTGGCAGGTGGGGATGTTCAACCACGGCTTCGAGCGGTTCTACAAGATGCTCGAAAAATTCCCGCGTGTGAACTTCATCGGCCACGCGCAAACCTGGTGGGCCAACGTGGATAAGAATTATCAGGACGACGCGAACAACCTCTACCCCAAAGGTCCAATCACGCCCGGCGGTTTGACCGACCGTTACCTGGCCGATTATCCGAACATGTTCGGCGACCTTTCCGCTGGCTCCGGCCTGAACGCTTTGACCCGCGACGAATCATTTACGCCGGGATTTTTCCAACGCCACCAGGACAAACTCCTTTACGGCAGCGATTGCACCGACGTGACGGGCCGCGTGCCGGAATGTCAGGGCGCAAAAACCATCGCCGCCGTGCGCCGTTTCGCGCCGGGCAAGCAGATTGAGCGGAAGCTGCTTTACGAGAATGCGAAGAAAATGTTTCGGCTCTAGCGGAAAGGCGACCGCACCGCTATGCTGACCACGATGGAAGCCGACCCAACCAAAGCCTACAACCAGGACGACGCCACGGGCTTCATCCGGCTGAATGCGCTGCGCCTGAAAGTCACGGCGAAGGTGCAGAGGAAAAGCAGGGCGTAACAATATGCCTCGCCATTCCATTGCTTTGCTTCTGCATGGCTTGAATTGGCAGGCTGTCGAATCCCACTTCGAATTAACGCCCAATTTGAGTTTGTGCCGATTTGAAGGAAGTCGGGTTGAACGCCTTTATCAGATTCTCTGCAAAGATCATCTTGTCGATGAAAGCGACCCTTTTGGTTACGAAGTTCACTTACTATTCGCACCAAATCTGAGCAAAGAGTCCGACCTAAACATTCTCGATTTTAACTCAACATTCGAAAGGGCTGCGAATGTAATCTCTATCTTTACTGACGGCGTCGTGGGAATGCGCAGAGTCATTTGGTCTTTCGATGACTTCAGCACGGCCGTTGGAACAGAATTACTCTTTGCTTCTTTGGGTTACACAGAATACCTCGAAGACCCTTGGAAAGCGATTACAGCTGAGACCGTGTCGCTTATTTCGAAAGCATGGCACAACTTGGAAGAGGCTTCGGGATCGGAAAAATCAAGCCATCGAATTTCAAACGCATTGACATATTTTTGCTACGCCGGTCGTTCTCA
>CAYIOH010000474.1:0-3633 GCA_964364975.1 uncultured Bifidobacteriaceae bacterium | reverse complement strand
AAAATCCGCCCGTTGCGAAATTTGGAAGGGGACGACCGGCCTTCTGTTTTCAGAACCGACCTTGCCCTGTCCCGTCATCACGATGCTGGAAACCTGGTAGCTCACGAGGAACAAGAGCGTGTGCAGCCGGTTTTGGAACAGTTCGTCCCAGGCGCGGCGAGTGATGAGAAAATCCAGATGACTGCCGTAACTGTTGCCCTGACCGTCGGAATTGTTGACCAACACCTCAATCGTCCGCCGGTTGGGCAGTTCCGTGTTGACGACTTCCTGTGCCTGCCGCGCCAGACGCAGCATTGCGTGCCATGCCGCGACGTGGTCGCGGGCGCTGAGGACCTCGGGCAAAGCCAATTCGAGGTGGTCCAGATCAATGTAGATACAGCCACCGTTCTCCGCCAAAAATTTCCGCCCCCAATCCTGATTATCGTAGGTCACCCTTGGGCCGTAGCTTCTCCCGGTCGGGAAGCCGCGAATTTGCTCGAGCAACAACCGAGACGCCAACGGCCCCGTTCCGACGGCCGTGTCAACTCCGGCGATGAAGTTGCCCAACTCGATATCCGCCCCGCAAAGCTTGGGCAGCCGCGAGCGGATCTGATGCGGGCCGCGCGATTGAGCGGGCGATTTGTGGCAGGCGATGCCAGGATTCATTGTTGGAGGTGGTGCTTGCGGCGTCGGGTTGTAGGGGTTGGTGCTCATCGGTTGTTTGTAATCAACTCAGGTGACGGGTGTCCGTGCGCATCTTCCGTGCGATGGGTTGAATGCTCACAACATCCATGTCTTGCGGCAGGTCAGTCAGGTGTTGCCTGCAGTTCGCCGGAGTCAGCGCCCTGACAGCAGCATCAAATTCTTCGTCCATCGAACGCGCAACATCCTCGAATCGGAGCCCGGCCTCTTGCGTTTCCACCTCGCGCACACAGGCGCGCTCGAGCGCAGAGCTGGCGATGTTGGCGATCATTGCGCCGCTGATGAGGTCCGACGCGCGCACCGGCCGACGTTTGCCATCGCGGAACTGGAGCGTGGCGAGTTCGCAGTCGCCATTCGGGGCGTAGATGCGCGCGACCACCGCTTCGAGAATTTCCTCGCGGGTCTTCGCAAGGTCGTCGCCGTGACCGTTGCGCGCGTACGGAATTTCCGGGCGCAAATGCTTGGCGAAAATGTCCCGCGCGGCGTTGCGCTTGGGGCGCGTGATTTCCAAAACCAGATCGCCCATCCGGCCGGGCCGCAACAAGGCGGGATCCAAAGCTGAGCGGCGGTTCGTGGCGCCAATCACCACGATGTTTCCGCGCGCCGACAACCCGTCCAGTTCCGTCATGAACGCCGTCAGCACACGGTCGTCCACGTGCGCGTGGGCCTGGCCGCGCGCCGCACCGATGCAATCCACTTCGTCGAAAAAAATCACGATGGGAATTTGTGGGTGGGCCTCGCCCTCGGCTCGGGCGAGACGAAAAGCTTCGCGATAGTTCGCCTCGCTCTGGCTGTACCACATGCTGTGCAACTCCGAGGGTTTGATGTTCATGAACCGCGATTGCCCGCCCGGGCTGAGCGTGGCCAGCCAGTTCGCCAGCGCCTTCGCGAGCATGGTCTTGCCGGTGCCCGAAGGCCCGACGAGCAGAATCGAACCCTTGCGGCGCAGGCCGTAGCTGGCGGCCGTCTCCGCGTGGAAGACGTGCAAGTTGAGCGCGCGCTTGACGCGTTCGATCTGCGTACCGAGACCGCCGATTTCGTCGAAGTTCGTCTTCGGCGTTTCTTCGAGGAAAAGATGTTTGCCGTTCGAGCGCTCGATCTTTTCGAAGGCGATCCACACGGACCTGTCGCAACGCAACATGTCGCCCGCATTCAGCGTCGCGGTTTTCAGCGGCCCGGCGGGGTCCATCACCAATTCCTCGTCGCGGGAGCGCAGGATCAACCGGCCGTCATCGGTCTGGCGCTCGAACGTCGCGGTCTCGCCGCCGCGGGGCGTGGAATTCGGGGATTTCACCATGATCACGTTGAGTTCGCTGCTGAGAAAAACTTCGCAGCCGATGTCCAGCGGTCCGCGGTCCAATCCCGGCGCGAAGCCCACCACGCGACGCGTGTTCCCCACCTGCACCACGGCGCGCGGCCCCTCCGGCGTTTCGCAGACCTGGACAAACGTGGCCGGGTACCACGGCGTCATCGTCATCTTGTCCAGCATCTCCTTGAGCCGCCGCTGGTGGAAGCGCGCCTCGGCGAGCCCCTTCTGGTAGGTGGTGAAACGGTCGAGGATGGTGCGATCGAGTTGACAGCTCACCTCCGCGTTTTGGCGCAACGCCCGGAGGTGGTCCACCTTTTCATCAACGCTCATCCCGTTCGGCTCGTCGCCGAGCAGTTGATCCAGCACCAAGGTTTCAATCGCAGGTTTCTTCATGCTTTTCTCCGATGATCGCCTCGCCTGAAACGGCTTCCGCCACGGCCCGCGAGGCATTCAGGACGTGGAATCCGCGTTGTACAATCAGGCCGTGACGCCAGGCGAACACGGCGTAGCGCATCCCGGCGTCCGCGTGCGTCACCACCAACGCCATGCCGTAGGCCACGGGGAAGACCGTCCGGTGCAGCGTGCAATCCTCGCCGCTGAAAAAACTCCGGCCGAGCGGACACTCGCGCCGCGCTTCCGGGCTGCAGTTGGGGGAACACCAGAACCGAGCGGGGTGCGAATGAAACCAGCCGAGCATGATTTCACGGCTGCGCCGCAGCCGGATCGCCGACTCGGCGGCCGTCCAAGTGTCCGCCGTGAACGTGACGGCGGTCTGCTCGGAGCGCGTGTGTTTGGCCGGAATCAGGTCGGTCGTCTCCAGGAAAAGTTGTTGCTGGTCCGGGTCGCGGCAGACGTGGCCGATGAGGATGCCGGCGGTTTCGTCGGCGCCGGCGGCGCGCGTAAGAGCCGCCGCCTCGTCCAGCAACCGTTGCGGCATGAACAGCTGAACGTCGTCTTCGTGCTGCGTCCCAAATGCAGTAGCCTGCTCAAACAAATCACGGGACGACGCGGTTTTCACAATGACCGGCGACTCAACTTCCTCGACGGTGAACAAACGCTTCGCTTTCGTGGTTTCGCTCGTCGGCGTGCGGAAGGCGACGACCGAGTAGTGGAACTCCTCGCGCGGCTGGAGGATTTTCTTGGCGACCAGTCCGTGGCTGACCTTTTGCGCAACGCCACGAAAGTACGTGAGCGGCAACTTCACCGCCGGAGTGCCGTTCCCGTTTCCACCCATCAGTACACGCACGCCACCGACGTGAGGTTCGCCCAGTACTTCATCCCACTCCGGCTCCACCGTGATCTCGCTTCCGGTGGGAAGCGCACCGAGGTTGTGATTGCGGAGCGTCATGAAGCGCGCCCATTCGCACGCCGGACCCCAATCCATCGTCGCGGCGAACTGCCCCAGGCTTGTGTGGTCCAAGCGTTCCAGCGCGAGCGCGTAGTGATATTGGTCACGCACGATTGATCGCCTTTCGCATCGCGGCGCTTCGCTCAGGCGGCGCCGGCATTGATTTCTGGTTGCAAAACGAGCCGGTCATTGGGCATGAGACTGTCCCCGACCAGTTCGCTGGCGTGCAGATGGCGGCCATCGCGATCCAGCAGCGCCTGGTATGAGAGCGAGCGCCCGCCGTTGTCGCTGATCG
>CAYIOH010000473.1:0-3635 GCA_964364975.1 uncultured Bifidobacteriaceae bacterium | reverse complement strand
GAGCAGCGGCCTTTTAAGCCGTTGGTCCCGGGTTCGAGTCCCGGCCAACCCACCATTTCCAAGCGCAAACTTCAACGAAGAATTTCGCATGGGCCGCACCTATCTTTTTGAATGTCCGAAATGTGGTTACCGCGCCAAAGTAGCCGGCGGCGCGGACCGTGGAATTCACCTTGCCGTCCAAACCCTCCTTTGTTTCGAGTGCAAGGAGCTTCACGATGCCGTCACCGCTTTGAAAACCCCCGCGCCCGGTCTCGCGGCCATGTCGGCTGGACAGGGGCCACTCAAGGCGGCCCGCAGGCCGGCACCCGCCGCACCGACGTTTCTGGCCGCGCTCAATCGCCTGCCGCCGACAGGAACGAAGCGATTGAAGTGGGTGTATTTCAAACTGGCCTGCCCCGTTTCCGCGCGTCATCGCATCCGCGAGTGGCAGCCACCGGACAAATGCCCGAAGTGCGGCTGTTTCCTCGAACGCAACGCGATTCCGTTTCGCATCTGGGATTAAGCGATGGAGAATTTCACGTCGCGTGAAAGCCCTTGAGGGGCCGGTCAGCAAACCAGGCCGGAAGTTCAAGAAAGAACCCGCCTTCAGTTCGGGGTCACCGGCCTGCGGACAAAATCCGTAGTGCGCTTCAGCGTTCGCACGCACCGTAGCCGCGGAAAAACCCGATGCACTGCGCCACATCCGGCACGGAGTTCTCCCACTTGGTTTCGTATTCGATCGCGATATTGCCGGCAAAGCCCTGGCGCTTGAGTTCATCGAGGACGCCCTTGAGGTTGCTGATGCCGGCACCAAACGGCACATCCTCGGTCTGTTTGCCTATGGCGGTGCGGTCCTTCATGTGGACGCTCACAATCCGGCCCTTGAGCAACTTGATGCCATCGAGTGGCGTCACGCCGGAGGCGGCCCAATGTCCCACGTCGGCGCAGGCGCCAATGCGGGCATCCCGGTCTTTCACCACCGACAGGACGTAAGCCGGATCCCATACCTTGTAATCGGCATTGTCAGCGCGGCGCGGGTGATTATGAATCGCCACGCGGATGTCGAACTCCTTCACAAGCTTCTCAATCATGTCGAGCTGATTGACCCCTTCCGTCGTCACGGCATAAAGCCCGAGCTTCCTGGCGAACTCAAAGATTTTGCGCCACTCGGCTTCGTCCTTGGCGCCAACGACGCCGTAATTGACCGCGCGTACGCCATGCTTGGCCAGGTGAGCCTTGACCTTCTCGATGGTTTCGTCTGACGCGTCGTGTCCCCACTTCACGTCCGGCTGGTCGGGGCTGAGTTTCTGGCCGGGAAAAAATTCAATGACCGTCCCGCCGGCCAGCGCGGTCTTTTCGATCGCCTCGAACGCGCTGAAGCGGTTGAACGTCCACGCCTGGCAGCCAACGGCGAAGCCGCCGATTTTGCAATCGTCCGGGATGGGCGCGCCGAAGACGGCGGGAGACGCGGCGAGCGCGAGCGTGAAGAGCGAAAATGATACGAGCCTGGTGATTGATGTCATGGTTGAATCCGCGGTTGATTTTTCATGTGTCTGAACCGGGAACAACCCCGGCACACTTATGGCACAAGCAACGCGTTGGCGTGTCAAACAAATTTAGTCCGCTCACGGAGAAAGAGAGTGTCAGAATAGGGCGCTTGAAACTTGCTCTCCTCACGGATCAATGCCCCGTCGGCAACAGTTCACGATGAGCGAGCCGATGACCGGCGTCCGCCGGCGTGTTGGCGGCGACCACGGGGGCTATTTGCCAGTAGCTGCTTCCACGGCGTCGCGCATCAACTTCTTGAACTTTTCGATGCCTTGGTCGAAGGCGGCGGCCATGGAAAGCACCGGGGTCTTGCGAAGCTTGCGTTTGAACTTCTTCAGATTTTCCTCCGCCACCGGCTCGTCCATTTTGTTGGCGACGACGAAGCGCGGTTTGTCGAGCAACGCCGGGTCGTAAAGCTCCAGTTCCTTCAAGAGGTTCGAGTGGTCGTCCCATGGCGCGCGGTTGTCCGTGCCCGCCATGTCGAGCAGCAGCACGAGGATTTTGCAGCGTTGGATGTGGCGCAGAAACGCGTGGCCGAGGCCGACGTTGCGGTGCGCGCCTTCAATCAGCCCCGGCACGTCGCAGACCGTGAGGCGATGCCAATCCGGATACTCGACGATGCCGATTTGCGGATGCAGCGTGGTGAACGGGTACGGCGCAATTTTCGGGCGCGCGCGCGAAATGGCCTTGAGCAAGGTGGACTTGCCCGCATTCGGGTAGCCAACGAGACCCACTTCCGCAATGAGACGCAGCTCGAATAAAAATTCGCCTTCCTCGCCCGGCTCGCCCGGCTGCGCGAATCGCGGCGTCTGGTGCGCGGCAGTGGCGAAGTTGCGATTGCCCAAGCCGCCGCGACCAGCCTTGCACAGCACGAATCGCTGGCCGTGCTCGGTGAGGTCGGCAATCAGCTCACCCTTGACCGAGTCCTGGCGCGCGGACGTGCTGCGGCCTTCGTCTTCCTCCAACAAATCCACCTCCAATGCGCGGTTTGATCCGGAGTGTCGAATCAACGGTCGCCGGTGCGAACTGACGGGCAGGCCCGCGTGTAGTTCGTCTTCCGGTTCATCCGCCTCCGGCGAGGCCGACTCGGGCTTGGCCGGCAAGCGCCACACCAGCGTGCCGCACGGGACTTTGATGATTAAATCCTTCCCGGCGTGGCCATCCATGCCTTTGCCCAGCCCGGCTTTACCGTCCGGGGCAACCAGCTTCGGCTGGTAATATTGCGCAATCAGGTTGTTCAGGTCGTGGTTCGCCTCCAAAATCACATCGCCACCGCGCCCGCCGTTGCCGCCGCTGGGACCGCCTTTGGGAATGTATGCTTCGCGATGGAACGCCACGCAGCCTTTGCCGCCGTGGCCCGCGCGAGCGTAAATTTTGATTTCGTCTATGAACATGAATCAGCCTCTCAACCTTAGAGGGTATGGATGTCGTGAAGTATTATCGCGTAATCTTGAGTGCGTTTTCGAAACTCAAATTGAAGGGTGAGATCACTCCAATCGCCGTTAAGAGGCAAATCGTAATCGAACGAGTATCCACTTCCGTCTTTGAAAACGACTAGACTTGCACGTCCGTCGCCGGTTAGTGAATCTGGATTATTGATCTGATATTTCTTTCCGTGGCAAAACTCCGACATAACCTTCAAAAACTCTAACGCCGTCCAGCGTATGCCATATTGGTTTGGCTCATCGATCTGACTCAAGGCCTCGTTAAGCTTGCCTTCCGAGAGCAGCTTGATCCAGTTTCTCACGAAAATAGTTGCCTGTTGGCTAACTTTGTCAGGGGAAAAACGAATCATTTCGGCAAGATATTGAAATAAAAAAGGCGAGGCGCGTGGCCTCGCCGTGAAAGTTTTTTGCCTGCGCTAGTTTTTCGCCGCCGCAGCTTCCGCCACGATATTCACGCGCTTGCCGTTTTTGTCGAAACGGACCTTGCCGTCCACTAGCGCAAAGAGCGTCCAATCGCGGCCCGTGCCGACATTCCGGCCCGCCTCGAATTTTGTGCCGCGCTGCCGGACGATGATGCTGCCGGCGGTGACGAACTCGCTGCCATACGCCTTCACGCCGAGCCGCTTGCTTATGCTATCGCGCCCGTTACGGACGCTGCCTTGA
>CAYIOH010000472.1:0-3638 GCA_964364975.1 uncultured Bifidobacteriaceae bacterium | reverse complement strand
GTGGGGGATCGGTTCGGGATAAAAATCGCGGAATCCGGGCAAACGTTCCATAAAGCTGGCGCGAGGTTAGCGCGCCGGAAGCGAAATCAAAAGACAAATGACTCCAAGCGGAGGCAGCGGCAGAAAAAGGAAACCACGCCGGATTAGAAACCCGCGCTCCGGTCCATTTAAGCCGGGGGCACGGACGGCGCGGGCTTGGCGGGCGACAGTTTGAACACGTCGGCGCGCATTTCCTTGCCGGGTTTGAATTTCACCACGGCGCGGGCGGGGATGGGCACGTCGGTTTCCGGCGCATTGGGATTGCGGCCGATGCGGGCCTTGCGGATTTTGACCTCGAACACGCCGAAGTTGCGCAGTTCCACCTTGTCGTGTTTCGCGAGCGCCTCGGCGATGTAATCCAACGTCTTCTGGACGACGTCGAAGACCTGCTGCTGGACCAGACCAGTTTCGTTGCTGATACGAACTACCAAGTCACGCTTTGTCAGAGTCATAGAATTTGGGGTTTAGCGTTTATTGTTGGTGCTTCTGGCGCTGGTATAACCCCCGCAACGCCAGTGGTCAAGCTAAGAAATCAGATGTATTCGCGACCGGGCGCGCCGACAACGCCCCTCAAGCTGGGTGACTGCACGCCTTCCTGCCCTCGAGCAACACGCCTCAAACCTTCAAACCACTCAGGTTCGGTTTCATTCTCTTTCCCTCCTTAATCAATGCGGCGAGGGTGATTTCTCCCCGCTTGTAGCCAGCCTCGCGGCCAAGGACAGCGGTGAGATTGGAACGCACGGACGGGGCGACGGTCGCGTTGTCGCATTTTCCTTCCGTGATGAACTGGTGAAACTCGCGGATGTTGACCTTCGCGCCGCTCGTGTAAAGTTCCGGGTTGTTCCCTTTGTAAACGTCCTTCCCGCGCAACAAGACGTCGCTGAAATAGTCCGTCTGGATGTAGCCGTCCGAGCCGTAAACCCGCGCGGTGATTTCGTCCTTCATCTCCGGGATAGATTGGATGCAGGTGAACGAAAGCGGCACGTCATCTGGAAACCAGTAGGTCACCGCGAAATGATCCCAGATGCTGCCCTTGGGCCGGAGTTTCTGGCCGCCGGTGCCAATGGCGCGGATGGGGTCGGCGTTAATGATCCACGTGGCCACGTCGAGCGAATGAATGCTTTGCTCGACGATGAAATCGCCGCTCAGCGGCAGCACGTAATACCAGGAACGCATTTGTGCTTCCGGACTGGCGGGCGGAGCGCCACGTCCGCCGCCACGCCACGGGTAATGCGCTTCGCCCATGACCAGCTTGCCGATGTCTCCGTTGCGCACCATCTGCACCGCTTTGCGATAGTGCTCGTTGGCACGGGTTTGAAAATCCACGAGGAAAACCTGCTTTTTCGCTGTGGCCCGCTTCCCGGCGTCGGCGATGGTCAGGCAGCCCGGCGCATCCACCGCGATCGGTTTGGCGAGGAAAACGTGCTTGCCCGCGTCCACCGCGTCGGACGCTTGTTGCGGGTGGAAATAAGGCGGCGTCTCGATCACCACCGCGTCCACTTTGCTTTCGAGCAATCGCTTGTAGCCGGACAATCCCGTGTAGCGGCGCGACGGTTCGATCTGATGCTTCTCGCCGAATTTGTCCACCTTGTCCTGGAAATAATCCGCGCACGCGACAAAACGAAACAGCCCCGTTTCCTCGAACAGCGGCGCCAGCCAACTGCCGCGTCCGCCGCAGCCAATGAGGCCGAGTTCAATCTTCGAGTTGGCCTCCGCGCCGAAAATCAGCGATGGCTTGAGCGCGGTAAGGACGGTGGCGGTGGCGGCGCCCGCGAGAAATGCGCGGCGTGGGAGACGTGGGTTCATGGTTTCTTTCATTTTATGGGATTGGTTTTCTTTGGCTGAGCGTCCAAATCCATTTTTCGCCAGGCATCCATGGACTGCGCCAGATGCTCACGCGCGTCGCCGGGGATGTCGTAGCATTGCAGGCCGATTGGCCCGGTGTAGCCCAGTTCGCGTAGCGTGCGCAGAAAGGCGGCGATGTCGAAGGAGCCGTTGCCCAGCGGTTGGATGTAGCGTTTCCAACCGGGCTGGTCGTCGAACTCGTCGGCGCCGTTGATGGAAACCGCCCACAACCGCGGCATGGCCTGCTTCAAGAGCGGCTTGTAGTCGCGCTGCTGGTCCACCCGCAGCCAGTGGCACACGTTGAACATCACGCCGACGTTCGGGCGATCCACCTTCTCCGCCACGCGAATGGAATCCTCGATGCGTTCCACCCAGGAGCCCAGGTGCGGATAGAGCAACAACTGCGACCCGGAATCGCGGGCCAGGTCGGACATCTCGCGCAGAATCTCCACCGCATGCGGATCCACGGAAGAGTCGGAGGGTTTCATGCCGTTGACCAGCAGGGCGAACTGCACGTGACGATCTTTCACGAGCGCCAGGACCTCTTTGAAGCGCGGATCGTACGGCTGTTGGTTTGTCTTCACGTCCACGACCATCGTGATCTGAAATAACTTCAGGCCCGCGTCATCAAGGGTTTTCAACCGCTCGGCGACCTTGTCGAGCCAGATGTGACCAACGCCATCATAGCCAAGTTCCTTGAGCATTTTGGCCTGCTCCTCGAAGGTCCGTTTCTTGGCGTCATGCCAGTCAATGCAGAACGGAAAGAACGCATTTGTCGGCGCGGCTGTGGTGGGCGTGGCGGGCGCGGCGAGGAATATCGCGGCAACGGCGAGGAATTGGCGGAGGGGAAAATTCATGATTCAGCATTCAGTAGCGGCACAGTTTCACGGTCTGCGGCTGCCATGCCGCAATCTTGTCATTGGAAGGGCGACGGCTCAATTGAAATTCTGAAAAACAATTCCCCCATCGTTCCGGTGAATTGCCGTGTCTGCCGAGAAACTTCTGGGTTCCGGCAGTGATTTTTTCTTCCTTGCTTGCAGCCTTTGAGTTTCGGCTCACCGGCACGCCTCGCCTTCCCATCCGCGTCCATCAGCGATCAAAGATACTTTGCCAGAATCGGCTTCAGTTCAGCGATGGTTTTCGTGGGCCAGAGTTTGCGGTCGGTCATGATGGCGTTCTGCAACGCGGAGTGGCACGGCCAGGCGGGTTCGCTGGGTATCTGCGAGATCGTGCGCGCGATGATGGCTTTGGCGGTCGCCGCGTTTTTCATCAAGTTGGCGATGATCATTTCCACGGTCACATGGTCGTGTTCTTCGTTCCAGCAATCGTAGTCGGTGATCATGGCCATCGTGGCATAGGCGATCTCGGCTTCGCGGGCGCACTTGGCCTCGCCGAGGTTGGTCATGCCGATGACGTCGTAGCCAAGCTGGTGATTGGTGAGTGATTCAGCGCGGGTGCTGAAGGCCGGGCCTTCCATATTCACGTAAGCGCCGCCGTCGTGGACGCGCGCTTTGAGGGCGCGGGCGGATTTCAGGAGCAACTGCCGCAACTCCCTGGCAATCGGGTCAGCGAACGCAACGTGCGCCACGATGCCGCGTCCAAAGAACGTATGCTCAAAGTCGCGTTTGGTGCGGTCGAGGAACTGATCAATAAGCACGATGTCGCAAGGCCGGTATTTCTTCTGGAGCGAACCGACGGCACTGACGCTGATGATACACGCAACGCCGAGTTTTTTCATGGCCCAAATTTTGGCG
>CAYIOH010000471.1:0-3642 GCA_964364975.1 uncultured Bifidobacteriaceae bacterium | reverse complement strand
ACGCGGGTGAACGTCGTCAGGTTCCGTTTGCGGCTTGGTTTTATCATAACCCGGCGGCGAGCACCGGCGCTTTACTCTCAGCTAATAACATTCCCCAACCCTCACGGCGCGCTCGGCGAGACCCGCCCATCCCGCTCCGGGCGGGACACATGGGCAGTGCGTGACCTCCGGACGCGCCGATAGGCATAGGTGTGCCGGGCCAGGCGGGACGAAATCGTTGCTGGCGAATGCGAATCGCGGAGAAGTTCCACCGCTTCAGCCAGCGCCTTGAAATCCCGCAGGCACGTGAGCATGAAATTGCCCACGGCGCGGGCGGTTTGAACGGCGTTGTCCTGAAGCCGTCCGCCAACCATCCACTCGGCCTTCGGGGCGAAGGTGAGCCGGAAGACGAGGATGACCGCCGCCAGCGGGCCAATCGCCAGAATCACGAAGGCGAGCAGAAGTTTGCGGCTGAGGCTCATGGGATTCTCGATTTGCGATTCGCAAATCGCAAAACCAAAACTCTACAGTTCCAGGACGCTGTTCACCCCGCCGAAGGGATTGGGCGCTTGCCGGGGGCAACTCGGGTCGGGTTGCCACCGACCATCCACCACCAACAGGTATTCGTGACGTCCAGGCAACAGCGCCAAGTCCGCGACCCAGCGTCCCGGCGCCACAGACTCCAACGGCGTGGCCTCCGGCTTCCAATCATTGAACGATCCGGCAAGGCAGACCGCTTGGGCCTTCACGCCTTTGACTTCCAGGCGTATGGCTTTCGTTTGAGACAAGCCCGGGGACGCGGTAGCGTCGGCAGGTTTCTGGTTCTTCGGTGTTCTATTTTTCATGGTGTGTTCTTTCGGTTCTTGGAGCCAGCGCATCAGACGCCGGCATGGGTTGGGGGTTTTCAAACTTCACTCTTCACCCGCTTTGGCGGGTTTGAAAGTCACATAAAATGTCGCGCCTTCGTTGATCTGGCTTTCCGCCCAGGTGCGTCCGCCGTGGCGGGCGAGGCGGCGGCGCACGTTGGCCAGGCCGATGCCCGTGCCTTCGAACTCGTCGGCCCGGTGCAGCCGCTAGAACACACCGAAGAGCTTGTGGGCATACTGCGGATTGAAACCGACGCCGTTGTCGCGCACCAACAGAATCACGCGCCCGTCTTCCGCGCCGGCGCAGGCGATCTCGATTTCCGCCGGGTCGCGCGGGCGGGTGTATTTCAGCGCGTTGCCGATGAGATTGGCCAGCGCCTGCTTGAGCGTGGAAGGATCACCCATCACCTGCGGCAGCGGCACGATCTTCCAGACGATGTTGCGGCCCTGGGTCGCCATTTCCAGACCGCGGACGGTGTCCTGCACCAGCGCGTCCAACCGAACGGGAGTTTCATGCATCTCCGTCCGGCCCATCCGGGAAAACGCGAGCAGGTCATCAATGAGCTGGCCCATCTCCACACTCGAATCGTTCGCCACAGGTCGTGATAGAACGCCTGATCGTGCGTGCCGGACTTGAGCACGCGCGGGTTTTTGCCAATGGCTTCTTCCGCCGTGTAGCCGGTCAGCGCGGTGAAGGCCGGGTTCACCGAAAAAATGGCGCCGGTGTGTTCGGTGATGATGATGGCGTTGGCCGCGGATTCCAACGCGGTGGCATGGAGGGCCAGTCCGACGTTCTTCTACTCCAGCCTGCTCCCCAGCCGCTCGCTGTATTCCTTCAACACCGCGGTCTCGTCGAGCAGCACGGACGGACCAGGCGCGCGCCGCACGCCGCCGTTTGTGACCTCGTGTAGGGCGGCCAGAATCACCTCCACCGTGGCCGGCTGCCGCACGTATTTGTCCGCGCCCAAATCAAGGCACAGCTTCTCGTCGCCCGGCGACGTGTAGGTAACGGTGTAAAAGATGAAAGGAATCTCGCGCAGCCACTGGCTCCGGCGCACCTCGTAGCAGAGCCGGTAGCCGTCCATCTTCGGCATGAAGATGCCCGAGATGATGGCGTCAACGCGCTCGCGGTTGAGCAGGGTCAGCGCCTCGATGCCGTCCGGCGCCTCGCGGATCGTGTGCCCTTCGGCCACCAGCACAGCGCGGAGCAGCTTCACATTCACCGGGCGGTCATTAACGATGAGGATGTTCATGGGATTCATTCCTTCTCTGGCGGCCCGCTCTTGTGCGCGGCGGCGCTCACGATTTGGTCGTTCAGCCTGCACGTGTCCACCGGCTTGACGGTGTAGGCGTCGCAACCGGCGGCGAGCGCGTCTTCTTTCCTGAATTTCTCCTGTGCGCCGGTGATCGCAACGATGGGAATGGGGCGCGTCTCCGGGTCTTGCTTCAGCCGCCGCGCGAGCGCCAGGCCGTCCATGCCAGTTTCATGTCGGGAAAATTGTCCGCAGCACTTCCAACAGTTTTTCCCGCGTGAAGGGCTTTTGGACCAGCGCGGTGACGCCCAGCTTCTGGAACTCGTCCGTCTCCCGTTCGTCCAGCCGGCCGCTGACGACGATGATGCCGGTCTGGGGCAACCGACTTTGGAGCACCCGTACAAAGGCGAGGCCATCCATGTGGGGCATGTGCATGTCGGTAATCACCGCGCGCAGTTCCGCCTGGCGCTCCAGCACCTGAAGCAGCGCGGTGGTGCCGTCGGGCGCGGTAAGGACTTTGAAGTTCAACGCCGTCAGCACGTCGCGCAGGGTGTCGCGCAGGACAGCCTCGTCATCCACCACGAGAATGGTTTCGCCATGGCCACGGAAGTTCGTCTCGACTTTGGTCACCAGGTCGGCGGCATCGGCGCTGGCACCGTAGGCCGGCAGGTAAACGGCGAACGTCGAGCCTTGGCCCGGGGTCGAGTAAACATGGATGAAACCGCCGTGGCCCTTGACGATGCCGAGCGTGGTGGAAAGGCCGAGGCCCGTGCCTTTGTCCGGGCCTTTGGTGGTGAAGAAGGGATCGAAGATGCGATCCAGCACTTCCGGCGGGATGCCCGTGCCGGTGTCCGTGACGCGCCACACGACATACCGGCCCGGCTTGGCCTCTGGAACGGTGCCGGCAAAGGCGGCATCCAGCTCCTTGTTCTCCGCTTCCAGGGTCAGCGTGCCGCCCCCGGGCATGGCGTCGCGGGCGTTGACGCAGAGGTTGAGCAACACTTGGTGGAGTTGCGTGGCATCGCCCCGGAGGGTCCAAAGGTCCTTCGGGTAACGGGTCCGCAATGTGATGCTCTTGAGGAAGGTGCTGTTGATCAGTTGTTCCATCTCCTTGAGCAGATGCCGCGGCTGGAGGAGGAGGCGCTCGCCCGCGGCGCCTTTGGCGAAGGTGAGCAGTTGTTTCACCATGTCCGCCCCGCGCTTGGCGCTGGCCTGAATGCGTTCGAGATAACGGGACGCCGCGTCCGGGAACTCCAGCCGCAACAATTCGCCGGCCATCATGATCGGCGCGAGCGCGTTGTTCAGATCGTGGGCAATGCCGCCCGCCAGCGTGCCGATGCTCTCCAGCCGCTGCGCGCGCAGCAGTTGGCTTTCGGCCAGTTTGCGCGCGGTGATGTCGCGGGCGATGAACTGCACGGCCACTTTCCCGCCAAAGCTGATGGGTGTGGCGATGACTTCCACGGGCAGCGTCGTTCCATCCAGGCGCAGGTAGTGTAGTGTCCTCTAAGTCCGATTAAGTATTGATGCCTGTTTTTCGCGTGCCC
>CAYIOH010000470.1:0-3653 GCA_964364975.1 uncultured Bifidobacteriaceae bacterium | reverse complement strand
CCGGCTGCCATTCGACCTGCCGGAATCGGAAACCGAACTGGTCGGCGGCTACCACACCGAATACAGTTCCATGAAATTCGCCCTTTTCTTCATGGGCGAATATGCAAACATGATCGCCTCGTCGGCGATGATGGTGACGCTGTTCTTTGGCGGATGGACACTTCCGTTCATGGGATTGGACCAGCCGGCCACGACGGTGACGGGCGGGTTGGTCCACATCGGCGTTTTTATAGGAAAACTTCTGGCGTTCATGGCGCTGTTCATCTGGGTACGCTGGATGTGGCCGCGGTTTCGATACGATCAGTTGATGGATTTGGGCTGGCGGCGGTTCATCCCGCTGGCGCTGGCGAACATAGTGATCACAGCCGTGATTTTGTGGATCCAGAACTGAACCGGGGCGCTCCTTCGCCTGAGTTTGGGCGGACGAATCCGGCTGGGAGACCGAGCCGTAAGAAAGTGTTAAAATGATCGTCAAACGTGAAAAACTAACGTGGTGGGAACGGCTTTATGTTCCGGCCATTATTGGCGGGTTCAAGGTGACCCTGCGCCACTTCTTTCAAAAAAAAGTGACGATGGAATATCCCGAAGAGAAGTGGGTTGTGCCGGAGGGTTATCGCGGCGCGCCGTATCTCGTGAAGGATCAGGAAGGCAGCACCAAATGCGTTAGCTGCCAGCTTTGCGAATTCGTCTGCCCGCCCAAGGCCATCAAGATTACGCCACCCGGCCCGGCAGGTCAGCTTGCGGACCGTCCGAACGCGGAGAAGATGCCAAAGGAATTCGAGATTAACATGCTTCGGTGCATCTTCTGCGGCTTCTGCCAGGAGGTCTGCCCGGAGGAAGCGATCTTCCTGCAAAAAGATTATTCGCTCACCGGCACGAGCCGGAAGGAAATGATTTACAACAAGGAAAAACTCCTCGCCCTCGGCGGCACGCACGCCGGCGTCCAGAAATGGAAGCACAAACTCGAAGAGGCAAAGGCACAGGAAGATTTTCCGGTGAAGGTCTAGGGCGAAAAAAATGGCAAAGCCCGACTTTCTGTTTTACGTCTTCGCGTTCCTGACACTCGCGTGCGCTTGAAAGCTGGCAAGCCGATCAATGCCCTGCTGACGCTGTGTCTCATCTTCCCTTGGACACTCAATGCGCAGAAAACCGCGCGGATCAGCTTGCCGGAACAGTTCGCGCGCCTCGGTTACGAGCCGATTGAACTCCAGCGCACCGCCGAAAACCATTTGTTCCTCTTTGGCAAGCTGAATGGCCGCCGGCGGAGCGTGCTGGTGGATTCAGGTTGGTCGTTCACCACCGTCAGCACGAATGCCGCACGTAAACTTCCATCGTCACGTGGGGGTGGCACGAACGAGCCTCCCTCCGTCCTGATTGAAGAACTCAAGCTGGGGCGCAACTCGTTCTCGAACCAGCTAACGCGCGTGGAGCGCATGGTTTTCGACGGGCAAGCCACACCGTTCGAGGTCGTGCTGGGTTGCGATTTTCTGAGGAGACACTTTGCGGTCATTGATTGTTTGAATCAGCGGCTCTATGTGCGTTCCAGTGCGCCGACCGAGCAGGAACAAATCAAGCTCGAAGGAATTTTGCGCGCGAATGGTTTCGAGGCCGTGGCGTTGGACCTGAAAAATCCGCTGGCAATAACCTGTCCAGCGCGCGTGAACGACCAACCGGTGGAAATGCTCGTGGACACCGGCGCGGTGTGGAGCACCCTCGACGTCCGCCAACTCGACCGGCTTGGCCTGCGGGCATTGCCCACGCTGGCGAAGATCAGCGGCGTCGGTAGAACCGGCACGCGCGGGGTTGCGGTGGGGGAGGCGGAATCGTTTGCGCTCGGAGATGTGCGGATGAAGGACGCGAATTTTGCGCTCATGGATTTGAGCGATTGGGGTCTGGCCGCGCCGGGAAAGGAACTGAGCGAGGTGCAGGGAATTCTGGGCGGCGCCGAACTGCTGGCGAATGGCGCGTTGATTGATTGCCATCGGCTGAAGCTTTGGGTGAAGCGGGGCGGTGGAAATGGAATACGCATCGTGACGCAGCCGGCGCGGTAGTGGGGCAGCCGTCCCGGCTGCCAACGTCCCACTGGCCGTCTCGGTTGGTGGTTGGAAACCGCAGGCGGGACGCCCGCAGGGACGGTCACACGTGGGACACCTGCGCCACTTACCACGAAATCTTTACACCCTCGCGTGGTTCGTATTCTGTGTGCCGATGCGTTTTGTGACCCGACCCGCTCTCAAACGGCTGGCTTTCCTTTTTCTCCTGGTTGGCGCAAATGTGTTGTTGTTTTGGTGGACTATGATCCGGATGCCCGGCAACAGTTTTCGCGGGCCACTGCCAGCATTGAGCGCGGAACAAATCGCGCTGCGCGATGAATTGCGCCGCCATGTTGAGAAGCTCGCAGGCGAAATTGGCGAGCGAAATGTTTTCCGGCCGAAAAAGCTCGATGCCGCGGCGAATTACGTCGAGGCCATGCTCGCCGTCACTGGGCAAGAAGTTTCACGGCAGAGTTTCAAGGCGAGCGGCAAGTTGTGCCACAATCTTGAGATTGAAATCCACGGCTCGACGAGACCTGACGAAGTCGTCCTGATCGGTGCGCACTACGATTCGGTGGCGGGCAGTCCGGGCGCGGACGACAACGCGAGCGGTGCGGCGGCGTTGCTCGCGCTGGCGAAATCTCCCGCCCTGCAACAGCCCGCGCGCACGCTGCGTTTCGTGGCGTTCGTGAACGAGGAGCCGCCGTTTTTTCAGACGGAGCAAATGGGCAGCCTCGTGTGCGCGCGGCGCTGTCGCGAGCGTGGTGAGAAGGTCGTTGCGATGTTGAGCTTGGAGAGCTTGGGTTATTACTCCACGGATGACGACAGCCAGAAATATCCGTTCCCGATAGGTTGGTTTTATCCATCGCGCGGAAACTTCGTCGCGTTCGTGGGCCGGAGCGCGGATGTAAAATTGGTCCGCCAATGCGTGAAGACATTTCGGCAGAGCGCGCAGTTTCCGTCGGAAGGCGGCGCGTTGCCGGGTTGGCTGCCGGGGATCGGCTGGTCGGATCACTGGGCATTCTGGCAGGCTGGTTATCCGGCGCTGATGGTGACGGACACGGCCACGTTTCGCTCGCCACATTATCACGGCGACAGCGACACGCCGGACAAACTGGACTACGACCGCTTCGCGCGCGCGGTAGAGGGAACGGGCAAGGTCATCAAAACGCTGGCCAACCCCTGACGCCCTTCAAACTCGTCACCTTGCTGATTTTTGAACGAAACGATTTTGAACGAAACGTTGACAAATGGGTCTGATTAGGCAAATCTGTGCTTACACAGCAGAAACGAATACAACACATGAAAAAAATTATTCTTACATTGACGATCGTGGCCTTAGCCGTGGCAGTTCAAGCCGGAGAAGGGAAAACCTGTTCCAAAGACAAAGCGGCTTGTGCCGCCAAGGACAAAGCCGCTTGCGCGGCCAAGGCTGAGTCAGGCTGCTGCGCCAAAGCCGCCTCTACAGCCAAAGAGACCTGCCCCAAGTCGCAAGCTACCAAGAAGGCGCTGATGAGTCCCAAAGCCGCCGGTGAAGCGGCCTCCAAGTAAATCCACACTTTCGCAAAGAACAAATCCCCGCGTCTCGCGATGCTGGGATTTTTTTGTTTCTGATGGTCG
>CAYIOH010000469.1:0-3654 GCA_964364975.1 uncultured Bifidobacteriaceae bacterium | reverse complement strand
TGAGGTTGGTGTCGGGCGCTCGCCCCGTGCGATAATCCTTCTGGGAACCCGCTCCGTCCCGGACCCGCCCATCCCACGGGGCGAGCCGGTGTGCGTTGCGGGCGAGGTCGGTGAAGGCGGATTGGGCGACTTCCTCGGCGAGTTGCGGGGAGCGGACCTGCCGGAGCGCGGCGGAATGGACGAGATCAACGTGGCGACGGACGAGTTCGGCGAAGGCGTCTTCGGCGTGGTCGCGGGTGTAGCGGTCGAGCAATTGCAGGTCGGTGTCGCTCATTTCAGAAGTATATCGCCACCGGGGAGAGTAATCCGACAGAAAAAGTGTAGCGGGAGCGCGGACTTCAGTCCGCTTCAATGTGGTTCACTGCTTGGTGTTCGATACCGGTCGGTCGTAATCGAGTTGAAGCGGAATAAATTCCGCGCTCCGGTCGCGCTTCGACGCATTTCAGACTGAATCGTTCCGGTTTAGAGCCTCGTTACCTCGGCTGCTACGAAGGTCCTCGCGGCTTTACTTTCGCGGTACGGTCGCGCATTTTATCGCCGCATGACACAATTTGGTTTCAACTTGTTGGGCGTGATTTTACTGGCAACGCCGTTCGCGCGCGCGGCAGAAACGAACGCCGCGCCGGATTTCAAGGAAGTTTACGATCTGGTGCGGCAACATCTGACCGGAATGGCGGACACGGACCTGAATCGCGCCGCGGTCGAAGGTTTGTTCACGAACCTGCGCGGAAAGGTGACGCTCGTTGCCGGCGAAGGAACGGCAGCACGGACGAACGTCGCGTTGGTGAGCAAATCAGCCACGCTGGAAAACGACGTGGCGTATGTGCGCGTGGATCGCGTGGAAGCCGGGCTGGCGCATGAGTTTGGCGGGGCGGTCCAGCAGTTGAGCGCGACCAACAAACTCAAAGGCGTGGTGCTGGATTTGCGTTTTGCCGGCGGCGATGACTACGCGGCGGCGGCAGCCGTGGCGAATTTATTTCTGGCCGACGCAAAGCCGCTGCTCGATTGGGGCAGCGGGGTGGTGAAGTCGGAGAAGAAAGACGACATCATTAAATTGCCCGCGGCGGTGCTGGTGAATCGCGAAACCGGCGGCGCGGCGGAGGCGCTGGCGGCGGTGTTGCGCGAAACGGGCGCGGGTTTGATCCTCGGCGGCACGACGGCCGGGCGCGCAATGACTTCGCAGGAATTTGCGCTCCAGAGCGGCCAGCGGTTGCGCATCGCCACGTCGCCAGTGAAACTGGGCAACGGCACGGCGTTATCGCCGCAGGGCATCAAGCCGGACATTGAGGTCGCGGTCACGTTGGACCAGGAGCGCGCGTATTTCGAGGACGCCTATGCGCGCCTCGCAAAAAACAATTTGCCGGTAGTCGCCGGTTCATTGGCGACGAATCAGTTTGACGGGACAAACCGTCCCGCGCGCCGGCCGCGCCCGACGGAAGCCGATTTGGTGCGCGCCCGGCGCGAGGGGACGAGCCTGGACGCCGACTCGACATTTGCGCGCGATGCCGAACCGGAGAAGCCTCTGATTCGCGACCCGGCACTGGCGCGCGCGGTGGACCTGCTCAAAGGGCTGGCCGTGGTGCGCCAATCGCGGCCTTGATTTCACCACCCGCCGCGGACACAATCGGGTTGACGATTTGCATTTCACGACCAAAGCTTGCCGTAGCAGCCGTTTTTCCAACTGAATGAAGACCATTCTTTTTGTTTGCACAGGCAACATTTGCCGCAGCCCGATGGCTGAGGGGCTTTTCCGCCACGCCCGCGCGGGCCGCGACGATTATCGCGTGCTGTCGGCGGGCATCGGGGCGGTGGAGGGGCAGCCGCCGAGCGCCTTCGCGGTGCAGGCGATGCGGGAACTCGGCATAGACATTTCCCAACAACGCAGCCACCCGCTCACGGCGGACGCCGTGCGCCAGGCCGATTATATCTTCGGCATGACGCACAGCCACGTGGATACGGTGACGCTGCTGTATCCACCGGCGGCGGAAAAAACTTTTCTGCTCCGCGAATTCGACGAGACGCTCGATCCGTTTGAAAAGGACATCAGCGACCCGATCGGCGGCTCGTACGAAGTCTATCTCAATTGCCGCGATCAAATCGAGCAGGGCATCGCGTCGCTCCTGGGTTTCCTGGGCCAAAGCGAAACGAGCCGGATCACCAAAGCGGTCGCGGCGGGCAAAACCGCGACCGTGGCGTTGGGCGCCGACCACGGCGGGTTCGATTTGAAGGAAGCGCTGAAGAAATACCTGCAGGAACGCGGGGTGAGCTTCACGGATTTCGGAGCCCACTCGAAGGACCCCACGGATTACCCGGACTACGCGCAGTTGGTGGCGCAAAGCGTGGCGTCGCACAAAGCCGAATACGGCCTGCTGATTTGCGCGACGGGCGTGGGCATGAGCATCACGGCGAACAAAGTCCCCGGCGTGCGGGCGGCGATGGTTTGCGACCCGCAAGCCGCGGCACTCACGCGACAGCACAACAACGCCAACGTGCTTTGCCTCTCCGGGAAGTTCACGTCGCCCGACGCCGCGAAGAAAATCCTCGATATTTTCATGAGCACGCAGTTTGACGGCGGCCGCCACGAACGCCGCGTGCAAAAGATGGAATCGCGCACGACTCCTGCGGAATTGCGATTACGCAACGTGGATGCGGCCATTGCTGACGCCGTCGCGCACGAGCAATTGCGCCAGCAGGAAAACATCGAGTTGATTGCCAGTGAAAATTTCACCAGCCCGGCGGTGATGGAGGCGCAGGGGTCGGTGCTGACAAACAAGTACGCCGAGGGCTACCCGAAGAAGCGCTGGTATGGCGGCTGCGACAACGTGGACACGGTCGAGCAACTTGCGATTGAGCGCGCCAAGAAACTTTTTGGCGCGGAACACGCCAATGTCCAGCCCCACTCCGGCAGTGGCGCGAACATGGCGGTTTATTTCGCTTTTCTAAAACCGGGCGACAAGATGCTCACGATGGACTTGAGCCACGGCGGCCATCTCACACATGGCAACAAGGCGAATTTCTCCGGCAGGTTTTTTGAGATCGTCCACTATGGCGTGCGCAAGGACGACGAGCAGATTGATTACGACCAGCTCGCGCAAATGGCGCGCGAACACAAGCCGCGCATGATCACCGTCGGCGCGAGCGCCTATCCTCGGATCATAGATTTCAAGCGCATGGGCGAGATTGCGCGCGAGGTCGGGGCGATGTTGCTGGCGGACATCGCGCACATCGCCGGACTCGTCGTGACCGGTTTGCATCCCAGCCCGGTGCCGCACGCGGATTTCGTTACGACGACGACGCACAAGACGTTGCGCGGGCCGCGCGGCGGGTTGGTGTTGTGCGGGGAAAAATACGCAAAGGAAATTGATTCGCAGGTCTTCCCCGGCATTCAAGGGGGGCCGCTCATGCACGTCATCGCGGCCAAGGCGGTTTGTTTTCACGAAGCGTTGCAGCCATCGTTCAAGACTTATCAGGAACAGATCGTGCGCAACGCCAAGGCGCTGGCCGAGGGCATGAAGCGCAACGGCTACCGGCTCGTCAGCGGCGGCACGGACAATCACCTCATGCTCGTGGACGTGGGCACGCGGAATTTGACCGGCAAGGATTGCCAGATCGCGCTCGACGACGCGGGCATCACGGTGAACAAGAACACGATTC
>CAYIOH010000468.1:0-3685 GCA_964364975.1 uncultured Bifidobacteriaceae bacterium | reverse complement strand
CTTTTGTGCAAACTGGCGACGTGAGTTCATGCGATGGACGAATCCGCGAATACTCACAAACTCTAAACGAGGAAGGAGTTCTCATCAGCAAGGTGTTCCCTGCCGGGACCATATTGATAACCATCGCGGCGAACATCGGGTTTAGCGGGATTCTTGAGTTCGACTCTGCATGTCCCGACAGCTTGATTGGTCTTACGCCCAACGAACGAATCGATATCGAGTTCCTTCAGCACTATCTGACTACCCAGCAACCCGTGATGGACAGGCTTGCTCCTCGGGGCACACAGAAGAATATCAATATTCAGTTCCTCAAGCCTTGGCTTGTGCCGCTGCCTTCAAGCGACGAACAGAGTGAGATTCGAGAAGCCCTCAATGCTGTTGACTCCAAGGTTCGCGTTGCCCGCCGCAAGCTCGCCGCGCTCACCGCCCTGTTCCGCACGCTGCTGCACCAGTTGATGACGGCGCAGATTCGGGTCCACGACCTTTCCCAAGAATCGCTTTGCTGAGGTGTAATACTGCCATGAACAAGCCCGAACCCATGACATCACTTCTCCCATCGAATTACCCCAAAGGTTCCGAATGGCGGCGATGGGATCTGCACGTCCACACTCCGCATAGCCAACTTGGCACTCCTTTCCAGGGTGTGTCTTGGGAGGTTTATCTGGGCGCATTGGAGGCTGAGGCCGAGAAAATGAACATTGCTGTCATTGGCGTGACTGACTATATGTCCATAGACGGCTACGAGAAAATGCTGGAAGCCAAAAGTCGCGAGAATCGGCTCAAGACTGTTCAACTTCTGGTGCCGAACATCGAGTTCCGAATCATGCCGTCAACAAGCGACGGCAAAGCATTGGACCTTCACTTGCTGGTCGATCCATCAGACCCGGACCACGTCTCCCGTATTAAGCGCGCACTCAGCAATCTCAGGTTCGCATACGGCGGCGAAACCTACGGATGTGAACGTTCTCAACTCATTGAATTTGCGAGGGCACAGAAGGATAGCTTCGACAATGATGCGCAGGCTTATCGGTATGGCATAGAGCAGTTCAAGCCAGATCGCACAGCCATAAAGAGTTGGTTGGATACAGAAGCATGGCTCCAGGCCAACTGTTTGATTGGGATTACCAACGGCAAGGATGGAATTAGCGGCCTTCCGTTGGACGGCTTTGGAGCAATCCGTGATGAGGTGCTTCGATGGTGTCACTTTGTCTTTTCCGGAAACCCTTCGGATCGAGCACATTATCTTGGCAAGAAGCCCAAGTTTCCGCCCGAAGAGATCAGCAGGCAGTATGGGGGATTGAAGCCGTGTATTCACGGTTCTGACGCCCACGACCTTAAGAAGCTTTTCCACCCAGACCAAGACCGCTTTTGCTGGATCAAGAGTGACCCGACGTTTCAAGGACTCCGTCAGATTCTTTGGGAACCAGAGGCTCGCGTTCACATCGGATCAGTTCCGCCGCAACCGACCGACCAAAGTCAGCTCATTAGTCGGGTACGGCTCGAAAACACCGCAGGTTGGTTCTCTCAAAAATCCATAGAATTGAATCCAGGCTTGGTAGCCATCATCGGCGAAAAGGGATCTGGTAAAACGGCAATCGCCGATCTAACATCTCTCGCCGCTGGCGTTCCTAGCGATCCGAAGTCACAGTCATCATTCATCACAAAAGGTCGTCTTCACCTTTCGGGCGTGCAGGTGAGTATTGATTGGGCGAATGGAACCGAAACTTCTGCCACTCTCCCCGACGAACCATTTTCAGCCATCCGACCTCTCGTTCGTTACCTTTCTCAGGATTTCGTAGAGCGATTATGCTCCTCGGATCACGAAGGCCATGATCTGCAAGTCGCCATTGAGGAAGTGGTTTTCGCTCACCTAGATGAAGTTCAGAAAGAAGGTTACTCCTCCTTTAGTGAACTGCGCGCCGCACGCGAGTCCGCTTCAAACACGAGAAGGGAACGATTCCGTGGAGACTTAGCCACTTCGCACAAGGAGATTGAGCGGTTACAGCTCGCGCTTGGCCAACGCTCGTCCAAGGAGGCGAGCAGGCAGGAAGCAGAGAACCAAGCAGTGGAGCTAAAGAAGCAACTGCCAGACGCGACTCAGTTCGTAGACCAAAAGGTCCTTCAGCAGCTCCAAGAACAACAATCCCTGCTCTCCGAGATTGAAAACGCGATTGCCTCCAAAACAAGGCGCCGGAGGGTCATCGAGGACACGATTCGGGCGTATCTTGCCCTCCGCGAAAAGGTTTCGGTGGAGATTGAAGAACTGGTAGTTGCGTTGCGGGAAGAGGGAATCCCGGGCGATGTTGTCAGCAAGTTGTCGCCGACTTGGGATCCTACGGCGGATCAGCTCCTCGAAGCGGAAGTTCAGAGAATCGATTCAGAGCTGACGCAACTCAAAGGGAGTGACCAAGATGAAGGCGGCGCTCGCACAGTGCATGCAACCACCAAACGGATTGCCTCACTGAAGGAACAGATTTCCAAAGACGAGGTAAGTCGAAAGCGCCTCTTGGATCTCCAGAAACAGATAGGAGAACGGTCGGCAACAGTCGAGCGCCTGGCAAAGGAAATTTCGAATCTTGCCACTCGTGTCGCCCAGCAGTTGGCCCAGAAACAAAACCAGCAGTTGGAACTTTATCTGAAGTTTTTTTCAGCGCTTAAAGAAGACGAGGTTGGCCTCCGGGACTTGTATGCACCCATGCAGCAAGCCATTGAGAAACTCGGGGCCGGGATGAAGTTCGAGATAGCTGTAGGTTACCAGATCGATTTTCGACCATGGATTGATAATGTCTCCCGGTTCTTCGACGGGCGTCGCATCGGCGCAGAGGACAAGAAACGGGAGATTGAGCGTTTTGTAGAAATGTCCATGCTTCCAGCCTGGAAGAAGGGTGATGTCCAAGAGATTAGGAATGCATTTCAGCAGTTCGTGAACTTGGTCGGCGCGACGTCCTTCATGGAGAAGTTCGCTACGCAGCGTCTTTCACTCGTCGAGCTTTACGATTGGATGTTTTCCGTTGATCACATCGCGCTTACCTACAAGGTGCGATACGGCGGCACGGAGCTTGAATACCTTTCCCCCGGCACGCGAGGGATCGCGCTGCTTGTCCTCTACCTGCTGATGGACGAGGATGACACCCGCCCGCTCATCATCGATCAGCCCGAGGGAAACCTGGATAACTCATCGGTCTACCAACAACTGGTGCCATACATCCGGGAAGCCAAGACTCGGCGACAGATCATTCTTGTAACCCACAATCCCAACTTGGTCGTCGCCACAGATGCCGAGCAGGTCATCATAGCAACTGCGGAGCGCCCAACGTCTCAGTTCTACCCCAAATTGACATACCACTCTGGGGCTCTCGAACATGTTGGCAATGGCACCGATCTTGGAGTTCGAGAGGCGGTCTGCTTGCTACTTGAGGGTGGAAAACAGGCGTTCCAAGAGAGAGAGCACCGATACGCTTTGTCGGATTAAGACCGTTTTGATGTAGAACAATGCCCGCTCCATCCGAACACAAAACCGTCCAGGCCCGCATCCTCAAATACGCCCAGGAGATCGGGTGGACCTTCGTGCCGCGTGATGAGGCCGAACGACGTCGCGGCTTTTCCCCGGATGGTGCGACACCGGAGGAACGGGCGCGCAAGGCGTCGCTCTTCTTCGGCGATCTGCTGCACGCCCAGGTCCGCG
>CAYIOH010000467.1:0-3707 GCA_964364975.1 uncultured Bifidobacteriaceae bacterium | reverse complement strand
GTCAATTTCCGTGTCGACCCGCTTCACCTTGGTCTGTGACTCAAAGCGCGGATTCGGCAACTTCACACTCAACACACACACAAGACCTTCGCGCACGTCGTCGCCGGAAATCGTCGGGTCTTTCTCCTTCAGCAAATTGTTCTGCTTCGCGTGTTGATTGATGGCGCGAGTGAGGGCGGAGCGGAAACCGGTGAGGTGCGTGCCGCCGTCGGGGTTCGGAATCGAGTTCGCGAAGCACAGAATCTGGTCGCTGTAGCTGTCGGTGTATTGCATCACACAATCCACGAACACGTCTTCATCCTTCCCGTCAACTTTGGTCTGGCGCTTGCCCACGAGCGCGATGGGCTTGGGATGCAGCGGTTGCTTGCTCCGGCCAAGCTGTCGGACGAATTGCTCAATGCCGTCGCGGTAAAAGAACGTCTCCGTCTTCTCGTCGCGCTCATCGAGAAGGACAATTCCCACGCCGGGATTCAAAAACGCCAGTTCCCGCAGGCGGTTGGCGAGAATGTCGAACTTGAACTCGGTGGTGATCGTGAAAATCGTCGGGTCGGGTTTGAACGTGATCAGTGTTCCGGTGCTTTTGGATTTGCCGATGACTTCAAGACCTTGCGTTGTCTTGCCCCGCGCGAATTCCATCGAATACACCTTCCCATCGCGCGACACCTCGACTTTGAACCAGTCGGCCAGCGCGTTGACGCACTTCGCCCCGACACCGTGCAACCCGCCGGAATACTTGTAAGCCCCCTGGCCGAACTTTCCGCCCGCATGGAGATTTGTGAGCACCAACTCGACGGCGGGCATCTTCCATTTCGGGTGCATGTCCACCGGAATCCCGCGCCCATTGTCGCGGATGGAAACCGAACCGTCCACGTGGACCGTCACCTCAATCTTGTCACAATGTCCTGCGAGATGTTCGTCAATCGAGTTATCGAGCACCTCGAAGACGCTATGATGCAGCCCCCTCTCGTCCGGGTCGCCGATATACATCCCGGGCCGCTTGCGCACGGCCTCGAGACCTTCGAGCTTGTCAATCTTTGACGCGTCGTATTTTTCCGCCGAAGCTGTTGCACTTATCGCGTTTTCTTCGACTGCCACCGCGCTGGTTTTCGCCATAAAAATTCAATTCCAACTGGGCCGTTTTGCCCACATACCGATAGATATAAAAGAATAAAAAAATCACGTTGCCGACACAACTCTTATTTCCCTTTTCTTGGGCCAAAAAACACCATTAGTTGAGGGGGTTCGGGGGTCATGCTCGACTAATTGGGGTGCGAAAAAGCCCTTGAATACCTGCCGCGAAACCCGATTTTGATCGCAAAAAAACAGCTTCAGGACTTGAAGTCGCGCACGTAAAAAAACGCGCAACCGATGACGAAAGCCGTCGTACAAACAGCGAGCAAGATGCTTCAACATGCCACACGTCTAGCGCAGGTCCGCCGTCGCGCCATGAACAAAGCAACCAGGCCACCGCCTCGCGGCCTGATTGTTTTTGCCGAGCCTCTGTTCGCCCGCTACTCTCCTGCCCATGTCTCTTTCGGAAACGCAAAAACTGAACACCGAAGCACTGGCTCATCCGGATCGATTTGTCCGCCGCCACATCGGCCCAAACGCAGCCGAAGCGACGGAAATGTTGAAGGCGCTCGGCTTCGATTCGCTCGATGCGCTCACCGACGCCGCCGTGCCGAAACAGATCCGACTCACGAGGCCGCTCAATCTTCCAGCCGCGCAGAACGAGTTTGATGCGCTGCGTGATTTGAAATCCGTCGCGGTGCAAAATCAGGTTTTCCACTCGTTCATCGGCATGGGTTACTACGATTGCATCACGCCGCCGGTGATTCAGCGCAACGTGCTGGAGAATCCCGGCTGGTACACGCAATACACGCCTTACCAAGCCGAGATTTCCCAAGGCCGCCTCGAAGCGCTGCTGAATTTTCAGACCATGGTCAGTGATCTCACCGCACTCGATATCGCCAACGCTTCTATGCTCGACGAAGCCACGGCTGCGGCGGAAGCCATGACTATGTCGCATCGGCTCAAAGATGGCCGCAACATTTTCTTCATCTCTGAATCGTGCCATCCGCAAACCATCGAAGTTGTCCGCAGCCGCGCCCACGCTTTGAAAATCGAAGTCGTCGTTGGCAATCACGAGACGTTTGCGTTCACGGACAAAGTCTTTGGCGCGCTGGTGCAATATCCCGATACGTTCGGCGCGATTCACAACTTCGAGCCGTTCACGGAAAAAGCCCACGCCGCCGGCGCCATGGTCACGGTCGCGACCGATCTGCTGGCGCTCACGCTTATCAAGCCACCGGGCGAGTTTGGCGCGGATATCGCGGTTGGCAGCGCGCAACGCTTCGGTGTGCCGCTCGGCTATGGCGGCCCGCACGCGGCGTTCTTCGCCACGCGCGATGAATTCAAACGCCAGATGCCAGGACGCATCGTTGGCGTCTCCAAAGATTCGCGCGGCAAGCCCGCGCTGCGCCTCGCGCTCGGCACTCGCGAGCAGCACATTCGCCGCGAGAAAGCCACCAGCAACATCTGCACGGCGCAGGCGTTGCTCGCGAACATGGCTTCGCTCTACGCTTGCTATCATGGCTCGGAAGGCCTGAAGAAAATCGCGCAGCGAGTCCACGCGCTGACGGAAGTTCTGGCCACAGGGTTGGAGCGGCTTGGCTACTCCGTCGCGACCACGCCGCGTTTCGACACGTTGAGAATCAATCTCGGCGACAAGCGTGCTGCGGACATCGTGAAGATTGCCGAAGCGCATCGGATGAACTTGCGCGTGATTGACGAGCGCACCATCGGCGTTTCGCTCGACGAAGCCACAAGTGCCAGCGACGTGTCCGAGTTGTGGCAAGCCTTCAACAGCGACAAAGCATCCGACTTCACGGTGGTTGAACTCGTCGCACATCTCATTAACACCGGGCTTCAGCCCGGTGTTAGATCGAACGACGAGTGTTTAGCCGTTTCAACGGCTTCCCGATCCGCGCGAGAAACCGTTGAAACGGTTGCCACCTCCGCCACGCCGAACACCGGGCTAAAGCCTGGTGCTAATGAGAGCGGCCCGGCTTCCGTCAATCGGCAGTCGTCAATCGGCAATCGGCAATCCAAATTTCTTCAGCGCGCCGTCTTCAACCGCTACCACTCCGAGACCGAGATGCTCCGCTACATCAAGCGGCTCGAATCGCGCGACCTGTCGCTCACGGCTTCGATGATTCCACTCGGTTCTTGCACGATGAAACTCAACGCCGCGGCGGAAATGTTTCCCGTGTCATGGCCCGAGTTCGCGAAGATTCATCCGTTCGCGCCCATCAAACAAACGCGCGGTTACCAGAAACTCTTCGAGCAGCTCGAAACCTGGCTCGCGGAAATCACCGGCTTCGCGGGCATTTCGCTTCAGCCCAACGCCGGTTCGCAGGGCGAATACGCCGGGTTGCTTGTCATCCGCGCGTATCACGAATCGCGTGGCGAAGCGCATCGCAATGTCTGCCTCATCCCGACCTCCGCGCACGGCACGAACCCCGCCAGCGCGGTCATGGCCGGGATGCACGTTGTCCCCGTCTCGTGCGATGGCGGCGGCGACATCAATCTCGATGACCTGAAAGCCAAAGCGGAGGCGCACAAAGACGATCTCGCCTGCCTCATGGTCACGTACCCGAGCACCCACGGCGTGTTCGAACCGACCATCAAGGAAATTTGCGAAATCA
>CAYIOH010000466.1:0-3710 GCA_964364975.1 uncultured Bifidobacteriaceae bacterium | reverse complement strand
AACCCGGGAGCCGTTCTCCAGTTATGAATGGTCCGAAAATCCCTGGGCAGGTCATCTGTATTGCGCTGTCCTGTCCACCGTCACCGGCTTGTTACTTTTTGCCCAGGCGATGTCCCGCTGAAAGGTGGGGATTGTTGGGATGGCGGCGCTTCTCTCATAGGCTACGCGGCCTTCACCTGAGGGTCAACGGGCATCGCCAGGTCTTTTCGGCAGTGTGCGACGCCACAATACCCATTTGGGAAAGCGGGGATTCCGGAGCGTGTTGCCCTCGCGCAAACTCTCGCTGCCTGCGTGCGCGGCATTCGTGGCGCCATGTACGGCGTGCTGTGTCCGGGGTTATCATCGGCCCTGGAAAACAACGATGCCCACGCGAAACACGGACTATCCATGAACCGGGAAGTTATCGGCACGCTGATGCTTGCCTCATTCGCCGTTGCGAGTCTGGTGACATTCCTGCTGGTCAGATTCTCCTGGACGCACGAAAGGCTGACGCGGGATTCGGCATCGGGTCCGCAGAAATTCCATGCCCACTCAGTTTCACGGATCGGGGGGGCTGGGCATATTTGTTGCGTTCGCGGTAATGCTTGTTTGGGATTCACAGACCCGAGGGTACGGATGGCAAACCAGCGTGAGTGGGTACAACCGGGCAATGCTCTTGCTTGTGTGTTCTCTAATCGCATTCGCAGGCGGGTTCGCGGAAGACATCAGCAAGAACGTCAGCGTGAGAACGAGGCTCGCCGCAACGATGCTGGCCGCAGGCGTCGCATATTTTGCGCTGGATGGCATCCCGGACAGGGTCGGGGTGGCCGGGTTGGATTTTCTGCTTCAGTTTGGGGTCGGTTCGTTCGTGTTTGCGCTGATCGCCGTGGCGGGGATCGCCAACGCAGTCAACATCGTCGATGGATTCAACGGACTTTCGGGATTTCTTGCGGTGTTCATCCTGGGTGCGATGGCTTATGTCTCCTTCCTCGTAGGGGACAGCTTCATTCTTGACTCCTGCCTGATACTGCTTGGCGCTATTCTTGGCTTTCTCGTTTGGAACTTTCCGCACGGAAGGATCTTCCTGGGGGATGGCGGCGCGTATTTCATCGGCTTCATCATCGCCGAATTGGCGGTCCTGCTCGTGCACGGGCAACCCAAAGTATCGCCCTGGTTTCCGCTGATGCTGGTCGCCTATCCGGTATGGGAAACCTTCTACTCCATTTATCGAAAGAAGATCGTTCGCGGGGATTCCCCCGGTCAGCCGGACGGCCTGCATTTTCACATGCTTGTGTACAAACGGGTGGTAAGGTGGAAAGTCGGCTCGAAGGATCCGGGCGACATGCTCGTACGCAATTGGCTGACCTCGCCGCATCTTTGGCTGCTGTCGCTGTTGACTATCATCCCGGCCGCGCTGTTCTGGGACGAGACAGTCGTGCTCGCGTTTTTGTTCTTTGGCTTCGCCCTGCTCTACAACCTGCTCTACAACAGGATCGTGACCTTTCGCGTGCCGAAGTGGCTCATCATCCACAGCCCCGCGTCGCGGCGGTAGGCGGGCGACGGGCGGTGGAGGAGACTGCCTTCGGCCGGTTTTCAAGTCGTCCAGCAATTCCGGGTGGCGGTCAAGCAGACGAAAGAGGTTGACCACGGCGGCCACGGGCTTGGCCGGCCCGCGTTCATAACGGGAAAAGGCGTTCTTGCCGCCGCCGGCCAATTGTGCCGCTTCCATCTGGGTGAGCTTGAGCTTCTTGCGAATACGGGCCGGTTCGGCCGCCTCTGTGGCATCGACCCGGTCACGAAAGGCCAGCCAAGCGGCTTCTTCCGCCGCGTTGAACTCGACAAAGCCATCCGCGCAGTGGTCACAGAACGCCCCGCGCGTTTCCGAGCTAAAGCTGTGCCCCTTGTATTCCTGCGTAATGGTTTTGACTCCATCATGCAGCGTTCCCGCGCCGCACAGGGGGCAGCGTTTCCCATTCCATTTGCTTGCCATGTCACAACTCCTTGAACGAAACCACGAAGTATTCACGTATCCGCTGAAACTTGATGTAGAGCGCGGCCTCGCTCCACTGCCCGTGATACACGTCTTGCCAGACGCGATTATCGGCATGGGTGGTCATGCTCTTGTAAAAGTCCTTGCGGCTTAGTCTCTGCACCACGGCCAAGGCATCAGCCTGGGCCATGCCCACGGCCCGACCACCTCTTTCTAACGCCCGGCCTATCTCTGCGGGACAAACTTGATTTCGACATTGCACCCTACTGCCTCGGCATATTTTTTCAACGAGGTGAGCGACGGCGCATGCTTGCCGGCCGATTCGAGGCGCGAAATCCGCTTGATACCGATTATTCAGGCGGGTATAGTCACTTTGGTGACCACTCGCATGGGGGATGATCATGGAGACAATTCAAGCTGCTGAGTTTAAAGCGAAATGCCTTGCATTGATGGACGATGTGGCGCGTTCTGGTGAGGTACTGGTCGTTACCAAGAATGGGCGCCCGATCGTGGAACTTCGCCCCTACTCAGGCGGGCGGTCAGGGTCCCCTTTCGGTATGCATGCGGGACTGAAAATTGCCGGGGACATCGTGTCGCCGGTTGGGGAGGATGCCTGGAAGATACTTGAATGATCGTGCTGGATACCCATACGCTGCTGTGGATGGATAGTAACGATGATTTGCTCGGCGGCGGGGCGCGTCGCCAAATTGAGGACGCCTGGCGCACGGACGGTATCTCGGTGAGCGCGATCAGTTTTTGGGAAGTGGCGATGCTCGCGCGAAGTGGGCGCGTCGTCCTGCCGGTGGCGATCGAGGTGTGGCGAGCGGATTTGTTGCAGGCCGGTGTTCAGGAAATTCCGATCGATGGGCGGATTGCCCTGCTGGCGGTGTCATTGCATAATTTTCACAAGGATCCGGCAGACCGGTTTATTGTCGCCACGGCCATCTATCACCGGGCTTCGCTGCTTACCGCGGACGGCAGGATTTTGGAGTGTCCGGTGGAGTTTGCTCGGCAGGATGCGCGTTCTTGAAGCGCATTGGTAGGCCGGGCGAAAAGCTGAGCAGGGAAATTCCAGCGCCGATCTGCACAATGTGCGATTTCTCGGCTTGCGGCCCGTCGAACGCCTAAACGATCTGCTCGGCCTAGCCGACATTCACCTCCTGCCGCAGCGAGCCGCATTCGCAATAGAAAGCTGGTGCTTGGCAAGGTCGCCGTCGAGGAGCGCGGCTGGGCGGTGCCGCAGGCTGTTCCTGGCAGTGCGCATGGCTATAAGTACAGCCTTTCCTTGATCGTCGATGGCAAATGCGTCTTGCGCTACGACAACGAACGCGGCAAATGGGATCATCGTCATTTCAAGGACCAGGAATCGACCTATGCCTTCGTGTCGATGGAGAGGCTGAGGGATGATTTTCAGGCGGAAGTGCAACGCATATTGCAGGAGGTGGAGTTATGAAAGCGATTATTGGCGTTCAATCCCTCGACGGGTTTTTTCAGGAAGGCAAGGATTTCGCTCGCCGGCTGGATGCCGGGGCGAAAATGCATGACAGCGATTTCCAGCTTTCGTTCTCCACGCCTGCACAACTGGTGGCGGAACTGTCGCCGAAGCGCATGGAACTGTTACAGGTGCTGAAAAAAGCCGGTCCGCTCTCCATTCGAGCGCTGGCGAAGATGATGGGCTTGAACTACAGCAACGTCCACGCCGACGTGCGGCGACTGATTGAGCATGGCTTGATCGAGAAGG
>CAYIOH010000465.1:0-3711 GCA_964364975.1 uncultured Bifidobacteriaceae bacterium | reverse complement strand
CGAAGCGGCCAACAAACTTTACGAGCAAGCCAAGTTCGCCGAAGCCGCGACCGCGTATGAAACCATCCAGCAAAGTGGTGTCGCCTCGCCCGCGCTTTATTTCAACCTCGGCAATGCGTTGTTCAAATCGGCCCGGATTGGACGCGCGTTGGTGGCGTATCGCCAGGCGGAGCAACTGGCGCCGCGCGACCCGGACGTGCGGGCCAACCTGCAATTCGCCCGCAACCAAGTGCAGGGACCCACGCGCCACGCGGGCCGCGTGGAACGGTGGCTTGCCACCTTGAGTCTGAACGAGTGGACGGCGCTCGCCGCGGGCGCTCTCTGGCTGACGTTTATTTCGCTTGCAGCCATCCAACTTCAACCGAAACTCGCACAATCGTTGCGCACCCTCACCGGCGCCGCCGCCATCGCCACGGTGATATTTGGCGCGTGCTTGGGTCTGGCGTTGGCAACTCAAAACGGCGCGAAATCCGCCGTCATCACGGCGCGCGAGGTAACGGTGCATAACGGGCCATTCGATGAATCTCCGAACGCATTCACGGCCCACGACGGCGCCGAGTTGCGCGTGCTCGACCGCAAGGACGACTGGCTGCAAGTGACCGATGACAACCGCCGCGCCGGCTGGCTCAAGCGGGGGGAAGTGACCCTGCTGAAGAATTCCTAGCCTGAGCGCTGCGCCGTTCCACGGCGTTCCAGGCTTTTCAGGACCTCACACAATGCCGTCAGCCGCGGCGCCGCCACGCCAACACGTCGCGCTTCGCGCAAGGGCGATAAAAATAAACTCTCCAGCTCAATCGGCCGGCCACACTCGAAATCCAGCAGCGTGGACGCCTTGTACGCGCCCATCGTGCGCGTGCGGGCGATTTGCTTTTCGGCGAGTTCCTCGGGAATTTCCAGCCCAAGGGCGCGGGCGACGGAAATCACTTCTTGCATCAACTCGCGCACGAGTTTTTCCCAGCGCGGATCGTTCAAAAGTTTGTCGGTGGTCAGACAGCCGGAGAGTTGATGGTTGATGGTTGATGGTTGATTGACGAGCGCCTCGTAACCAGCGGCGCCGGCAACACCGAGGCCATTGA
Organism: uncultured Bifidobacteriaceae bacterium; assembly: GCA_964364975.1. Lineage (GTDB taxonomy): Bacteria > Verrucomicrobiota > Verrucomicrobiia > Limisphaerales > JADLHS01 > JALOTT01. The sequence continues at coordinate 2,635 of CAYIOH010000465.1, read as the reverse complement.
ACGGAATGTTCCAGACCAGTTTTTCCCAGTGCGCCCGCGCCAGGTTGTCAGTGACTTTGCACGGGATGCCAGCGTGTTGGAACAAGGTTGCGAGCTTGTGCGTGCGCCTTCCGGCCCGGCGCTTAAATTCGCCGAGCATCACCAGCCCGTGATCGAGATGCTGGATGACGCCCGGCCCGTGCCGGTTCAAACAGACAAAGCATAGTCCGCCCAGGATTTGTTCCGCCGGAAAGAATTTCGCCAACTGTTCTTCGTTGCCTAGACCGTTTTGAAGGGTGACCACCGCCGTCTGCGGTCCGACCAGCGGCGGCAGCAATTTCCGAAACTGATCGTTGGCCGTGGTTTTGAGTCCAATCAACACGAGCTCGCTCACGCCGATTTCCTCCGGCGATTTAGCTGCGCGCGGACGCACCGTGAAATCGCCCGCCGGACTCCGAACCGACACGCCGTTGCGCCGGACCGCGTCGTAATCGCTTCGGAGCAGGAAATGGAGGTCCTGCCCCTCGCGACAGAGCATCGCGCCGTAGTAACTTCCCACGGCTCCGCAACCGACAACGGCAGTTTTCATCTCATTTGCCTTGCAAACCTGATCTCAAATTAGAGTTCGGCGAGTGAAGTGGAAAAACAAAAAGAGCGCTCTGAGAAACTCAGAGCGCCCTTGAAATGAGCCGGGAATTACTTCGCGCCGAGGATCGCGTCCTTGGCGGCCTTGGCGACGCGGAACTTCACGACGCGCTTGGCGGCGATCTGAATCTGTTCACCGGTGGCGGGATTACGTCCGATGCGCGCCTTGCGGTTGACCAGGACGAGTTTGCCGAGGCCCGGGAGCGTGAAGGTGTTCTTCGCGTTCTTGTAGGCCAGGTCGGCGATATGCTCGAGGATTTCGACTGCCTGTTTCTTCTTGAGACCCGCCTTCTCAGCAATCGCTGCGGCGACTTGGGATTTGGACATTGCGTTTGCCATAATGTGTTTCCGTTGTTTTTGGTTGTGTGTTTACGTTTACGACTCGTTAAAAGTCATGCGACTTGCTTCGAATTAAAGGCTTTCGCCTGGATCGTGCAAGGAAAAACTAAAAATATTTCCAATAATAATCAGGCTTTCGTCGCCGCGCCGGAAACGGGAAGCTTGACTTGGCCCGGCTTTTTCCCAACATCGCGGCGTGGCCCTCTTCACAATCCAGAACGAATTTCGTTACGAAATCGTACGCAAGATTTTCGAAGGCGGCATGGGTGTCGTTTATGAGGCCGAGCAACTCGGCACCCGCGACTTCGTCAAGCGCGTCGCCATCAAGGTCGTCCGCCCCAACTACGCCAGCCAGAAAACCTTCATTGACAACTTCATCGGCGAGGCCAAGCTTGTCGCCGATCTCATCCACACCAACATTGTCCAGACCTACCATCTGGGCGAAGCCAACGGTGTTTACTTCATCTCCATGGAGTTGATTCGTGGTGTGAACCTCGAACAATTCGCCCAGCAATTAAGCGACAAGCGCAACGTTTTGCCGCGGGAACTCGCGGTGTTCATCACCAGCCGCGTGGCGCGCGGGCTGGCCTACGCGCATGCCAAGACGGACAAAGACGGCAGACCGCTCGGCATCGTCCACCGCGATGTCAGCTTCAAGAACATCATGATCGCCTTTGAAGGCGACGTGAAGCTGACCGATTTCGGCATCGCCAAGGCGCGGGGCTTCCTGATTGACCAGGAAGGCGAAATCGTCGCTGGCAAGGCCGATTACATGAGCCCGGAGCAGGCGGATTTTCAAATCACGGACAAGCGCTCGGACATTTTTTCGGTCGGCGTCGTGCTTGCGCATCTGCTCCTCGGCAGGAATATCTTTAAAGCGCCAACGGCCGAGGAATCACGGCAGCGGATTATGAAGCAGCCCATTCCCGACTTCCGCACCGTTGACGAGCGAATTGACGATCCGCTGAACGAAATCCTCCAGCGCTGTCTGACGCGCGACCTGGCGAAGCGCTACGGCACTGCCGACGAGTTGATGACCGCGCTGGAATATTACATCTACCACGGCGGTTACGGTCCCACGAATGAAACGCTGGGCAAATTCATCCGCGAGTTGTTCGGCCAGGCTGTCCCGCCCGCCGCCGCCACTACCGCCCGCGGCGGCACGGAACTGATCGAACACACTGCCCGCATTGCCGCCAAGGCGTAGGTGATATGAAGCGTTTTTCCTCCGGCCAAGTCGTCAAACTTGGGCTGCTGCAAACCGCCTGCTCGCCTGACCCCAAAGCCAACCTTAAACAGACTCTCACGTTGGCCGAACGTGCCACCCGGCAGGGCGCGCAAATCATCTGCACGCAGGAATTATTTCGTTCACAGTATTTTTGCCAGAGCGAGGACCACGATAACTTCAAACTCGCCGAACCGATTCCGGGACCGAGCACGGACGCTTTTCAAAAACTCGCCCGCAAACACCGGGTCGTCGTTATCGCGTCGCTCTTCGAACGCCGCGCCGCCGGCGTTTACCACAACACCGCCGCGATAGTTGATGCCGACGGATCGCTGCTCGGCACTTACCGGAAGATGCACATTCCGGACGATCCGCTTTACTACGAGAAATTTTATTTCACGCCCGGCGACCTTGGCTTCCGCGCCTGGAAAACAAGGTTCGGCAAAA
>CAYIOH010000464.1:0-3716 GCA_964364975.1 uncultured Bifidobacteriaceae bacterium | reverse complement strand
AACAAGTTAGAGACAGGCGCGACGCCTGTCCTACGTTGCAGCGCGTCCGTCGTCCAATACTTCACACCGAGCTATTCGCTTTATCCAGTGCTGGCAGACATTCATGGCGCGGCCCAGAATGCGGTGCCGCTCAAATCTGATTTCAGCCTGCCGAGCGTGGCGGAGTTGAAACGCGGCAGGTGGTGGGATTTCAACGCGGCGCTCACGTTCGTCACCACGCCGAACGCACCGAGCGGACGCGGTTACCCGACCAAGGAAGTGGACGCATTGTGTAAATCGCAACGCGGTGTGGTGGTGCTGGACGAGGCGTACGCGGATTTTGCGAATGAAAACGCGATGAAACTCGCGCTCAAACATCCCCACGTCCTCGTGGCGCGAACTTTTTCCAAGGCATACTCGCTGTGCTTCCAGCGCGTCGGCTATTTCGTCGGGCATCCGGAACTCATCGCGGCGCTCCACAAGATTCGCGACAGCTACAACGTCAACGGCCTGGGCCAGATCGCGGCGGAGGCGACGCTCGACGACCTTGCTTACTACCGCGCGAACTTCAGGAAGATCGTCGGCACGCGCACGAGGTTGAGCCGTGAATTGACGAAGCTCGGCTTTCGCGTGTTACCGAGCCAGACGAATTTCATCCTCGCCAAGCCGCCGCTCTTTCCGGCGAAGGACTGGTTGCAGAAGTTGCGCGACCGGAAAATCCTCATCCGCTGGTTCAGCGCGCCGAAGGTGAAGGGTTTTTTGCGCATCACCATCGGCACGCAACGCGAAGCGGTGGCGTTGGTGAAAGCAGTTCGAGCGATTTCCACCTGAGACGTGTTACGTGTTCCGTGTTGCGTCAAGTGGCTGCCAGATGTGCCCAGTTACTTGACGCAACACGCAACACGCACCCATCCCAAACCTTTCGCTTTCCTCCGGCACAGAATCTGCCAAGAATTTGACGTGTACCTTGAGTATTATGGCCTGACCGAGCCGCCGTTCGACATCACGCCGAACCCGCGGTTTCTGTTTTACAGCGCGAAACATCGCGAGGCCTTCAATCATCTGCTTTACGGTGTCCGGGAGCGGAAGGGCTTTGTGCAGCTCACCGGCGAAGTCGGCGCGGGCAAGACCACCCTCTGTCGCGCGATGCTCGACCAGCTCGACGGGACCTTTTCCACCGCCCTCATTCTCAACCCGGTGATGAGCGCCGATGAGTTGATGAAAGCCATCGCCATCGAATTCGGCCTGAACGTCATTGACCACGACCGGCTCGAAACCATCGCCGCCATCAACGATTTTCTGCTCCGGCAGGTCGAGTATGGCAAAGACTCGGTGCTGATCATTGACGAGGCGCAGGACCTGACCGACGAACTGCTCGAACAGGTTCGGTTGCTTTCCAATCTGGAAACCGACGACCGGAAGCTGTTGCAGATCGTGCTCATGGGCCAACCGGAGTTGCGCGACCGATTGAACAACCCGCGCCTGCGGCAACTGCGCCAACGCATCACGGTGCGTTACCACCTCGCGCCGTTGAACCGGTTCGAGGTGAGTCATTACATTCAGCATCGGCTGAAAGTTTCAGGCGCAAAGGGCGCGCCGCATTTCACGCGGCCCGCGTTGTGGCGCGTGCACGGTTACAGCGGCGGCATCCCGCGCCTCGTGAACGCAGTTTGCGACAAGGCGCTGCTGGCCGGTCTGGTCAAGCAAACCGACCGCATCACGCACGGCATGGTCGGTCTGGCCATCCGCGAACTGGAAGGAAAGATTAACGCATGAGCCTCATCAACGACGCGCTCAAACGCGCCAAGCACGCCCAGCAAAAAAGTCCACCGCCTACGTCGCCGGGACTGGTGCTGCGCCCCATTGAACCCGAGCGGGGAAAACAGTCCAACCTTGTGACCCTATTGCCGCTCGCGGTCGTGGTTCTGGTGGGCGTGGGTGGGCTTATGATCTGGTTCGCAATGAGGGCGAGTGGTATGCGTCCGTCACCAACAACCGTTGTCCAAGCCAGATCAGCTTCCCCACCCGCCGCGACTCAACCCATACGAACGCCGCTGGAAAAGCCATTGACGAAGGTGGCGCCCGCTCAACCCGTCGTCCCGCCGTCCGCAAGCGCGCCACCTGCTCGCGCACCAGAGACTGCACCTGCGCAGTCTATTTCGCAACCAAGTCCGGCAATCGTCGCAGCGACCATTTTGCCCGCTCCCGTTTCAGCCCCAATGCCGGCGTCCGCCGCACCGGCAGCGACGATTTCTCAGGCGGTTGTGGTTGCGAGCGGGCCACCACCGCCACCGGCACTGCCAAAGTTGCAGGGGATTTTTTACCGGCCAGAACGGCCGGCGGCGTTGCTGGATGGCAAGATGGTGTTGGTCGGCCGCACGAGCGGCGAGTATCGCGTGGCCGCCATCAGCCAGCAAAGCGTCACGGTCATACGGGCCGGGCAGACGAATATTTTGAACATGCCGGATTGAGGAAAATCACCCTTCATTCCGGTTGCTTCTGCTTGCAGCGCAACCCTGCTTTCGCCAATCTCTCGCGCCATGTTCTTGCGCAAGCAATTTGAAAAGTCCCCCATCGCCGCCCGCGTCCTGCCCTTCGCGGTTTTTCTCCTGCTCACCTACGGCCAGGGAAAATTCGGCGAGGAATCGCGCTACTGGTTTTACCTCGCCAAGACGCTTGTGGGCGCGTGGTTGCTGTTCGAGATGCGGCCGTTCGTGACCGAGATGCGTTGCGCGTTCAGTTGGGAAGCCGTCGTCGTGGGTGTCGGGGTGTGCGCGATGTGGGTGGGAATGGATGGATTTTATCCCAGGCTAAGCGAACTCAGCGTGAAAGTCGGGTTGAGCAAGGCGGCAGCGACTCCGACCCTGCCATGGAATCCTCATATGCAATTTGGCGAGGGCGCGGCGCTGGCGTGGTTTTTCATTGCGGTGCGAATCCTCGGCTTGTCGCTGGTCGTCCCGGCGTTGGAAGAGGTTTTTTTCCGGTCGTTTCTCTATCGCTACATTGCCAGGATGGATTTTCAATCGGCGGCGCTCGGAACTTTTGCTGTGCTGCCGTTCTTCCTGACCTCGGTTGTGTTCGCGTTCGAGCACGAGGAATGGCTTGCGGGTTTGCTCTGCGGGTTTGCGTATCAGGGTCTGGTGATTTGGAAAAAGCGGTTGGGCGACGCCATCGTCGCCCACGGCATCACGAATCTTCTGTTGGGCGTCTGGGTCGTGTGGAAAGGCGCGTGGAATTTCTGGTGACGCTAAAAACGTTGCAGCGTTAAATCGTTAAAACCTGAAGCTTCGCCTGACGAATACCCGTTGTAACGTTTCAACGTTTTATCGCTTTAACGAATCCCATGCCTCCTTGCGTTATTTTTGAAGACGAGCATCTGCTGGTGGTCAACAAACCCGCCGGCTGGAACACGCACGCGCCGTCGCTGTACGCTGGCGAGGGCATCTACGATTGGCTCAAGCATCGCGAGCCGCGCTGGGCCAACCTCGCGATCATTCACCGGCTCGACAAGGAAACCAGCGGCGTGATGGTGTTTGGCAAAACGACGTTGGCAAACCGCTCGCTTACAGAGCAATTCGCCGGGCGCAATGTGCGCAAAAAGTATTTGTTGTTGACGGATCGCGAACCGAAACAGGGCGAGTTTACCGCAAAATCCAAAATCGTCCGCGCCGGAGAGCGATACGTGAGCGGCGAGCACGGTGAACCGGCGGAAACATGGTTCTCCCTTGTCCTCCTAG
>CAYIOH010000463.1:0-3748 GCA_964364975.1 uncultured Bifidobacteriaceae bacterium | reverse complement strand
CCTGATCGCGGGCGGTATCGCGACCTTGATCCTTTCAACCTGCATCATCGGCGCAGGGGCGGGATGGGCGAACTTGATGGCGTTTCTGAAATCGCTGTGATGCCGGGGATGCACGGCCAAGCCACCGGACCCTAATCACTAATTCAAAATCGGAAACGAAATCGAGGGCGCTTTTTGAGGGCTTTCTCTTCTTTTCTGTCGGCCCATTCTTTTTTTCCCGCCTACCTTGGCCTGCGCACGATAACCTCAATTGGGGACTTGTTCTTGGCGATCATGTTCGCTGGCAGAATGCCGCGCCAGTTCACCCCGGGATAAATCACCGCACCGCGTCCGATGATGCTGCCCGGGTTGAGTACGCTGTTGCAGCCAACTTCCGCTCCATCGCCCACCATCGCTCCAAACTTGCGCAGGCCCGTATCGAACGGCACGCCTTCCATTTCCACCGTAACATTGCCGGGCAGGGATTTGAAATTGGACAGGATCACCCCAGCTCCAAGGTGCGTCTTGTAGCCAAGGATAGAGTCGCCCACGTAGTTGAAGTGGGGGGCAATCGCCTCGTTCAACAGGATCGCGTTCTTGATTTCGCTCGAGTTGCCCACCACGCACCCGTCCCCAATGATGACGTGCTCGCGGATGTAGGCATTGGATCGAATTTGGCAGTTGCGCCCGATGATGGCCGGCCCTTTGATCATCGCCCCCGCCTCGACGACCGTCCCTTCACCAATGAACACCTTCTCGCCTATAAATGCGTCGCTTTCGCATTTGTTGTGGTATGAAGGTTGTCCGTTGGCTTCGACGTAGCCTTTGATTTTCTTCAGCGCCTCCCAGGTAAATTCGACGTTTCCGAACAAGGCCGCGTGCGCGGTTTGTTTCAGATCAAACAGGTCACTCGGCTTGAACATATTCCAATTGTAGGAACGCCATTGCGCCTGTCTGCTTTTTTCTTCCTGTGCGGGTCGGCGTCTTCCGTTTATGATTCTTTGACGATTGAGACAAACACGATGCCCGGCCCGAGTTCCGATGCGCACGATTTACTTTGATTACAACTCAACCACTCCGCTGGATCCGGCCGTGCGCGAGGCGATGCTACCGGTCCTCGAAGCCTCCTGGGGCAATCCTTCCTCTGTTCATCACGTCGGTCGCCGCGCCCGGGCGATACTTGACGATGCCCGTGACCGGGCCGCGCGTGTTCTGGGATGCAAACCCAGTGAAATCATCTTCACGAGCGGAGGCACCGAGAGTATTGCGCTGGCTATTTTCGGCACGGCCCGCCTGCTCAAAGAGAAAGGGCGCCACATTATCACGTCCGCCATCGAGCATCACGCGGTGCTGTCGAGTTGTGAATACCTGGCGAAAAAGGAGGGTTTTGAACTCACGATCCTGCCGGTGGACCGCGAAGGATTCGTTTCGCCGGACGCGCTAAAACTGGCGATTAGAAAGGACACCGTCCTGGTTTCTGTAATGGCGGCCAATAATGAAATTGGCACGATTCAGCCGGTTGCGGAGTTAGGTTCGATTTGCAGGGAACGCGGCGTTTTCTTTCACTCGGATGCCGTGCAGTGGTTCGGAAAGGAACCGTTTGGGGGCATCCAACAGTTCAATGCCGACTTGGTTTCTGTGTGCGCCCACAAGTTTCACGGTCCAAAGGGCGCGGGCTTGCTCTTTGCCCGGTCGCCGCTGCTGCCTGACCCCATCCTTTGGGGCGGGAGCCACGAGAACGAACGCCGCGCGGGAACGGAAAACCTGGCCGCGATTGTAGGGTTGGTCTGCGCGCTTGAGCAGTTCGTTCTGGTGCCGGTTTTTTGCCCGGCTGAACTCAATCCCTTGAGGCTCCGGTTGCGTGAGTTTGTGGGGCGCTTGCCGGGAGTTATCCCGGTTGGCTCGCGCTCGCGGTGTCTGCCTAATACGGTTTCTTTTGTGGTCGAAGGCGCCGAAGGGATCTCGCTTCTGGCCGGTTTGGATTTGGAAGGTGTCTGTGCCTCCAGTGGCTCGGCGTGTTCGGCTGGTTCACTTAACCCTTCGCATGTAGTTAAAGCGCTCGGATTTGGCGACGAATTTTCAAGGTCTCTGATCCGTTTCTCTCTGGGTCGCGATTCCACACTGGACGAGGTGGATTTTGTTGCTTCTTTGCTGCCGGGAATGTTGCATCGATTAAGAAGTCACCCATAACCTGCCAATGGCTTGTGAAGTGTTTGTGAGAACAGTCAACAATCCTCACATTTTCATCTTTTTTTCTGGTGTTAATCATCTCATCAGCTTTCTAATTATTCATAAGTTGTTCGGCGACCTTGACATATTGAGCTATAGGCTTTATTCACTGCCCTTAATAGTGATACTGACTCTTGAGAACATTGATATATTAAGAAAATCATGAACCTCACAATCGCGAAGGATCAAATCCTCAACGGTCTGCAGGCAGTCCAGAATGTAGTCAGCACGCGCACAACTCTGCCCATTCTCTCCAATGTCCTGATGCGGGCAGAAGGAAACCGCCTAGAGTTCACCGCGACCGACCTAGATGTGACCATTGCTTGCGGCGTGGAGGCGCAAGTAAAGAAAGGAGGCGCTTCAACCCTACCCGTGAAGAAACTTTTTGGTATAGCAAGAGAGTTGGGTGGTAGTGAAATAGACCTCGAGGTGGACGAAAAGAACGTGTGCAGCGTGCGTTGTGGGCCTTCTTTCTATAAAATCCACGGCCTAAGCGCGGATGAGTTTCCACCATTATCAAAATTTAAAGAGGACAAAAAAGTGGTGTTGCCGCAGCAAACCATCAAAAGCATGTTGCGGAAAACCTCGTTTGCCATGTCCACGGACGAGTCGCGGTATGTGCTCAACGGCATTTTTCTCAGTTTGAAGGATCACAAGCTAACAATGGTGGCCACGGACGGGCGGCGGTTGGCATTGGTCGAAGAGGAAGTGGAGGTGGCAGAGAAGAGTCAGGGAGAGTTTATCATTCCTGCGAAAGCGGTGAATGAATTGAACCGCCTCTTGCAGGATAAAGGCGACGTGGAAATCAAATTTGGCGAGAACCAAGCCGCCTTCACCTTGAAGGATGAAAAAGGCTTCACGATCCTCGTTGCGACGAAACTGATCGAAGGCAACTATCCCAACTACCGGCAGGTCATTCCCGGGGAGGCCAAGGAACGCATCTCTCTCGTGCGTGAGGAATTTCTGCACGCGTTAAAACGCGCAGAAATCATGACCAGCGACAAGGCGAACTCCGTGAAGCTGACTTTCGGCAAGAATAACCTCGCCATCACCGCCAATTCTCCCGAAGTGGGGGAAGCCCGCGAAAGCCTGGCAGTCAACTACAAAGGCAAGGAATTCGCCGTGGCATTCAATCCCAAGTATATGATTGACCCGTTGAACGCGCTGAGTGACGACGAAATCTTCCTGGAACTGATTGATGAGTTGAGTCCCGGCGTGGTCAAAATCAAAGCCCCATTCCTATACGTTGTCATGCCCATGCGACTCAGTTGAGCAGGAATTGTCCCGCTCAGAATTGCTTCACTGCCTCGGCGCAACGACCACAAAGCGTGGGATGTTCCGCGACTTCGCCCACGTCTGTTTCCCAATGCCAGCAGCGTTCGCACTTCAGGCCTTCGGCTTTGGAAACCTCAACGATTGTTTCTTTGAAATACGGCTTAGGCACGGCCCGTACTCGCGTGTCTATTTCTCTCACAGGATCATCAATTGGATGAACAGACGCCGCCGCCGATGAAAACTGGGAAACATTAAGAAGTTCCCG
>CAYIOH010000462.1:0-3756 GCA_964364975.1 uncultured Bifidobacteriaceae bacterium | reverse complement strand
GCATGTCTTATCCACGCCGCCAGCGTTCGTTCTGAGCCAGAATCAAACTCTCCGTATAAACGTTAGTTTAATTCCTGTCCGAGGATTAATCGGACGAATTGCAATTTAAAACTCTCCAAGCTGAGGCACTAACTGCCTGAGCCTGAAGGGGCTCTCACTTATCGCACAATTCAATTTTCAAAGAGCAGCGGGTGTTGCCACCCAAAAAACTTATGCCGCCAACTTAAATTCATTTTCCCACTAGGGGACAAAAATCCTGAGTGCCGAATTACATCATTTCAACTCGGCATCTCAGTTTCGAGTTATCAAGCGCGGAGAAGCTATTGAGACTCCCGCCGACTGTCAACCGGGTTCGGCTTAAACAGTCTTTTCCTCCGCCATTGCGAAAGAACAAAAACAGATTATCAGCCGTTAGTTCTTGCGCAAGAGTTTTTTTGGATTATTTTCGGATTTATTTTCTGCCTGTTTCGTGGACGAATCTGGGAGGAAACCGACCAAGCACCACCACCACACCTCTATCTGCTAACACGTTGAAAACCAGAGTCTTCGTCAGTATCCATAGTGTCTGGGCGATCACTTCCAGTAGAAGTTCAACACCTGCACATCGCGCGGACTATTGCGGGCGAGAATCGCAAAGAACTGCCGTTTGTAACCTGCTATCTCAGCGTCCACCTGAACTTCAAACGTGCTGCTTCGCACGGTGAAATATCTTTCGACTTGTGGAATGACGTTCGGATTCATGCCGGCGTTTAGCAAGGCGCTCGCAATCGTCTTTCCCGGACTCCCGATCGGCATCGAACTTACAAAACCCTCGCCCTCGTTTCGGTACTCGATGATGCGCGCTGCGATGTTCTCATCAATCATGGGAACCATCTGGAGCGTGGTAACCGATGCCGTGTTGATGTTGATACGCCCATTCGAAATCGGCGTGAAGAGATCCGACAGCCCGACCGGGTATACTGCGGCTTCAAAACCCGGCCCCACTCGCCCCAACTGATTTTGAAACGCCCCGCGCTGATGGTTCGTGGCAACTCCGCCCCAATAAATTTCCGGCGTCACGCCCCGCACCAGCAGCAATTCAGACAAGTCATCTATAGGTTTGTTCTTCGCGAAGTATGGTGGGGTTAAACCTTGGTAGTAGTCGCTCTCCGTGCCGCCAATGTGCGTGTTGTCGTCCGGATCAATCCAGTCCAGAATCGAGCCGGAGATGCCCGAAAGTTCTCCGGCATCCACACCCACCAACCGCAACGCCTGCTGTAGCGCCGCTTCGTCCGTGATGTTGATATTATACTTGCGTTCCAAGTCGGTGATCGTCAGCGAAAATTTTCCATCGCCGAGTTGGTAGTCTTTCAGGGAAATACCGGCCAGCACGCTGTTTGAAGTGCAGGGTCCTCCGCCACCACCAGCCCACACTTGATTCAACGAATCGTAAGGTTCGCAGCCAAGCGCCATCTGCTGCGCCAGGATGTGGGACGCCCGGTCCACGCCCGAACGGCCCAGCAAGATCAAATCCGTCTCCGAATTCGCGTTCTGCGCCAGCTTCGTTTCCACCTTCATCGAATAAGCGAAGGCCGCCGCTAGAATACCCAACACCGTCACCGAGATCATCACGATGATTAGCGCAATGCCAGCCTGATTCCGATGCGCGACTGTTCTCATGTGCCTTTTCTCGAGCGTAAGCATCACTATTTACCACCAGGTCGCGGCGGCGTTTGCCAAGTTACCGGCACGGTCACCGACGGTATCGTGACGATGCAGGTGATCTCTTCCTGCGCCTGCGAGGCATAGCGTTGATTCGACGACGCCAGCCGCAATGTGACTTTCATCATTCTTGGCAACGAGTTGGTTTGATTCCACTCCTCTGCCCATTCTCCCGTGCGTGTGTCCATGAATTCGAACAACAACTCCTTCACGTTCTTCGCGAGTACCAGTGGATGTTCCTTCTCGTCCTGGTTAAATTCCATCAAAATCGGGCTTTGCCGCAACACAAGTTGTCGTTGCGAATCCTGCTCGCTCTCCACAGAAAAGCTGACCCGCCGCACGTCCAGGTCGCCGAACTTCCCGCTGCGCGGAAATGACTTCGGCAGCCGCGCCACAAAACTCAGCATCGGCTCGCTCCCGTTCTCTGCGACGAAACCGTAGTGCTGCGAATCCGCCGCGAACGACCGCGCTGCCGTGAGCGCCCCTTCGATGGTGTGAATGGCAATACGCTCCCGCTGGGCTTGCGCCGCTGCTTCCAGACCGGTCTTGGATGCTCTTAAAATGGCTATCCAACCTGAGTAAATTGCCGTCACAACCAAGCCAAAAATGGCGAGCGCCACAAGGATCTCAATCAACGTAAATCCACCCGCCCGCTGATTGCTTGCACGCTTCGTCACCTCGCCCCCTTGTCTAGGCTGCCGCCGCTCGACTTCTGCGCGAACACCAAAATGCTCGTTTTCGACTCCACCACTCCGCCCCGCTTTCGCTGCACAATCATGTCCACTTGATACAAGCCGTTTGAGGCGACTTCATAGGTGTCAGTGGTCCACTCGTACTCTGGAAACAGGTCCCCGAAGTCACCCGACTCAACGCCTTCGTACACTCGGTTCGTAGGAGAAAGGTTAAAAATCACTTGAGCTGCGAGCGGGCCGCAATCCACGGTCTTGCGCTGCAACGCCCGCGCGTTCCGGAGCGAATTGGACACCAAACCCAAAATCGCAAACATCGCCATGAAAAAAATCCCCAGCGCTATCATCACCTCAACCAGCGTGAAGGCGCTGCGGCGTCGAGAGTCGAGAGCCGAGCGTCGAGGGCCGGAAGTTCGCACCCGAAGCGCGCTGTTTGCAAGCTCTCGCCCCTCGACCCTCGACTCTCGACTCATTTTCATTGCACGTTGTCCACGCTGGTGAGACCTGTGGTCACCTCCAATGTGACTTTTTTCCACTCGTTCTTGCTCGAACGCAGCACCAGCGTCATCTCATCGCTCGTGCCGTTCGGATAAAACCGCACGCGCGCCCACTCAGATTCCTTGTACTCGGAGAGATTGATGTCCAGCATCTCGATGGTGATGTCCTCATCAATCTGCACGCCGGAACTGGAACTCGCCGAAACCGACGGTTTTTCCGGAACGGCTTCCCCTCCGGCTCCGGGCGGCGGCGACCCTCCGCCACCAATCTCGAGCCGGCGGTCGAGCGGATGAAAGACCACATCCATCGGCACGCCGCTAAAAATCGCCCGCGCCCGCGCATTCCGACAAACTTCCTCCACGTCGCTTGTGGCTTTGCGCATCCCCTCCTTTTGCAAAAGCCTGTAAATGGACGGGATCCCCATCGCCAGGATCATGCCCATGATGCCCACCACGACCATCACCTCGATGAGCGTGAAGCCAGAGGCGGGTCGAGGGTCAAGGGTCGAGCGTCGAGCGCCTGAATTCTGCGTGCATCGCCCGTGAGCTTCTGGCGCTCGACCCTCGGCTTTCGACTCTCGACTCATCTTCATCAGCGACCTGACCCGATGTTCGAGATAAGCCGGAACATCGGCAGCATGACACTCAACAACAGAAAGCCGACGCCCAGCGCCATCACGATGATCAACACCGGCTCGATCAAGTTCATCATCACGCGCAACGCGATGCTCAACTCGCCTTCGTACGTGTCCGCCACGTTGCGCAACGCGCCCGGCACATCGCCCGGTTCCTCGCCGATTTTCACCAGGTCCACCATGAGTTGCGGGAAGACTTTGCTTTGCGCCAGTGGCTGCGCGAGCGTTTTGCCG
>CAYIOH010000461.1:0-3767 GCA_964364975.1 uncultured Bifidobacteriaceae bacterium | reverse complement strand
GCGACCAAGGCGCCGACGACGTGATGCGCGCGGCGGAACGGCAGGCCCTTCCGCACGAGGTCATCCGCCAGATCCGTGGCGAGCAAAGCGGGGTCGCTGGCCGCAGCCGAGCAGACTGCGGTGTTGATTGTCGTGTGGCACAGCATCGCCGCCAGCACGCGGACCGTCGCGCGGACGGTGTCGGCGGTGTCGAACAACCGCTCTTTGTCCTCTTGCAGGTCGCGGTTGTAGGTCATCGGAAGCCCCTTCAACAACGTCAGCAGGGCCACCAGGTTGCCGATCACGCGTCCCGCTTTGCCGCGGGTCAATTCAGCCACGTCGGGATTCTTCTTCTGCGGCATGAGCGACGAGCCGGTGGTGTAGGCGTCGGCGATCTTGATGAAGTTGAACTCCGCGCTCGCCCAGAGAATCACGTCCTCGGCCAACCGCGAGAGGTGCATCGCCAAAATGGCGGCATCGGCGCAGAATTCGACGGCGAAATCGCGGTCGCTTACGGCGTCCATGGAATTTTGGGTGAGCTGCGGTTTGCCCTGCGCATCTACAAAGCCGAGCAGCTTGGCGACGAGCACGCGATCCAACTTGAGGGTCGAACCGGCAATCGCGCCGCTGCCGAGCGGGCAGACGTTCACGCGCGACCGGCCATCCCACAGGCGTTCGCAATCGCGTTCGAGCATCTCGACGTAGGCGAGGAGGTGATGCGCGAAATAGACGGGCTGGGCGCGTTGCAGGTGTGTGTAACCCGGAATAATGACGCCGGAATTTTTCTCACCAAGCGAAACGAGGGCGCGTTGCAGGCCGGCAATTTCGCCGAGCAACAAAACGATTTCGTCCCGCAACCACAGTCGCATATCGAGCGCCACCTGGTCGTTGCGCGAGCGGGCGGTATGGAGCTTGGCACCCGCCGGAACGCGCCGCGTGAGTTCGGCCTCGATGTTCATGTGGACGTCTTCGAGCGCGAGCTTCCATTTGAATTTCCCGGCTTCGATCTCGCGGGCGATGACCCTCAAACCTCGAGCGATGGCGGTGGCCTCCGCTTTGGAGAGCACGCCGATTTTGCGCAACATGGCGGCGTGGGCCAGCGAGCCGAGGATGTCGTGCCGCCACAGCCGCCGGTCAAAGGATATGGACTGCGTGAATTGCGTCACATCCGCGCCGGGGCCGCGCGCGAATCGTCCACTGCGGGAGACTGGAGAGTTTTTTTTCATGTTCAGTTGGAGTTCAAGCTTCAGCTTGTCCGCGCCAGTGAAAAGACTCAACTCGAACGAACAGGCTAAAGCCTGAACTCCAACGACGCGCCGAATTTGCGCCGTGCCGGAAAAAAAGTCACTCTCAAACGTAAATGGGGGGTTGCGGTGTGGCGACGAAGGTGACAAGTTTATTCCGGCATGGCACAGAGCCTGCCACCCAGTTTCACATGAGTGAGTTCAAATTCGCCTGTCCGGTATGTGGCCAGCACATCACGTGCGACTCCACCAAGAGTGGCACGCATTTGGGCTGTCCCACCTGTTTCCAGGAACTCATGGTGCCGCACGCGCCGGAAGGCGATGTTTCCAAACTCATTCTTAACGCGTCGTTAGCTCAATCGCGTCCTCGACCGCACGGTGGCGGAATGATTGATACGCGTGCCTGCCGGCCTCCGTGTGCGCGCAGGTTGCCGGTGGGCATCATCGTGGTGTTGGTTTGCGTGGTGGCTGCGCTCTTTGCGTTTCGCGGAACAATCTTCAACCGACGACCCACTCAACCCGCGACGGTAACAACGACGAACGACCCGGCTTGGAAGCTCGACCTCGCGGGCGTCACCATTCCGGAGACGCCCGTCGCCGGGCGCATCAACGGGCGAGTTTTCAATTCTCAAGGCGCGACCTTGAAAGGCGGGGCGTTGACTTTTCGCCAAGGGCCGACGGAATTACCGGAGTTGGGAATAAGGATAACCCTGTTTGTGCGCGAGAGCGTGGAATTAGCCGGGAAATCCATCACTATCGAAACGAACCACGCCAAAGGGCCCAACGTCGTGTTCGGCTGGCGGGACGACCCGCAGCAGTCGATGTTGTTCAACACGCCCTCGGATTACGCGCTCCGACTGCAATTTGGCGCGCTTGCCGGTGACCATCTGCCGGGCAAAATCTACTTTTGCGCGACCGACGAGGCGAGAAGCTGGGTGGCCGGAACTTTCGACGCGGAAATCCTCAAAGCGCAGCCGCCGAAACCCTAACCGCTGGCCCCGCCCAAGCCACAGTGGTGAACCTGGTCTTGAAGGTGAGCGGGTGTTTTCACGGTCGTTCGCCTGGACGTCTTTCACTTCGACGACACGTCTCGAACGACATTCCCGTGGCTGCGCGCGACTCAAAACTTGCAACCGCGCACCTTCAACTTGAAACTCCGGCCCGGTGAACGTCGAACTCATCAACACCGGCAGTGAATTGATGCTGGGCCGCGTTCTCAACACGCACCAGCAATGGCTCTGCCGCCGCCTCGCGGACCTTGGTTGCGTCGTCACCCGACAAGTGGCGGTCGCCGATAAGGCTGACGACATCGAGCACGCGGTGCGCGATGCGTTGGCGCGGGCGGACGTGGTGATCACCACGGGCGGACTCGGTCCAACTTCCGATGACCTCACGCGCGATTTGATCGCCCGGATGCTCGGCAAGCCGCTGCGCGAAGACCCGGCCATCGTCGCGCACATCGAACATTTCTTTACGACGCGCAAGCGGGCCATGCCCGAGCGCACACGCGTGCAGGCACTCGTGCCCGAAGGCGCCATTGTGCTGCCAAACCCAAACGGCACCGCGCCCGGCCTCGCCATGGAAATCACCTCGAATCCGCAGCCGCTCTCTCCCGCCGGTCCTTTTCGGGCCCGCTGGCTCATCATGCTGCCCGGTCCGCCGCGCGAATTGCGACCGATGTTTGCCGATGCCGTTGTGCCGCTCTTGCGCCGCGGCTTGCCGCCGGAGACAAAATTTGTCTGCCGCACGCTCCGCATGTCCGGCGTCGGCGAATCCATCGTTCAGGAAAAAATCGGCGAGCGTTTGCGGCGGTTGGTTGAAAGCGGTCTCGACCTCGGCTATTGCGCGAGGGTGGGGGAGGTGGACGTGCGCCTTGCCGCCCGTGGCGTGAACGCGCCGGAACTGGTCCGTGAGGCCGAAGCCATCGTTCGCCAGCAACTCGGGGCGCATATTTTCGGCGAGGAGAATGACGAACTCGAAACCGTCGTCGTGCGGCTCTTGACTGAACGAAAACAAACTCTCGCCCTCGCGGAGTCCTGCACCGGCGGACTCATTGCCCATCGCGTCACCAACGTGCCCGGAGCGTCGGCGGTTTTTCTCGCGGGGCTGGTGACTTATGGCAACGCGGCGAAACAGACGTTGCTCGGGGTGCGCGCTGAAACGGTGGCCGGGCACGGCGCCGTGAGCGAACCCGTCGCGCGGGAAATGGCGGAGGGCGCGCGCCGGCAGACCGGAGCGGATTACGCTTTGTCTGTGACCGGGATTGCGGGACCGACCGGCGGCACGCCGGCGAAACCGGTGGGAACCGTCTTCCTCGGCCTGGCCACGCGACATGAAACGTTTGTGGAACGGAACTCTAATCCGTACGATCGGGAAACATTCAAGCAGGCCACGGCCAATCAGGCGTTGGAATTATTGCGCCGGGCGGTTTTGCGATCGGCTTAGCGTTACGCTGCCGCACAGCCTGATTCATCCGGGCCAACGTCAGGTGTTTTCCTCTCAAAACGAAAACCCGCGAACACAAACGCCGGCGGATTGGCGGCT
>CAYIOH010000460.1:0-3778 GCA_964364975.1 uncultured Bifidobacteriaceae bacterium | reverse complement strand
AGCCGAGCATTGATTACGTCGTCACCAAGATTCCGCGCTTTGCCTTCGAGAAATTTCCGCAAGCCGGTGCTGGCGCACGGCCACCACTCACGCTCACCATGCAGATGAAAAACGTGGGCGAAGCGATGGCCACTGGCCGGACGTTCAAGGAAAGCCTGCAAAAATGCCTGCGCTCGCTGGAGACACGAAGGCCGTGCGCCAGCACCCGCAGCGGCCTGTGCGGCGACGGCAAACCCTGGCGCATCGGCACGGAAGTCTATGGCGACCGCGACATCCTCCCGCGCGACGTCATCAGCCGCAAGCTGAGCGTGCCCAACGCCGAACGCATCTTCTTCATCCGCCACGCCCTGCGCGCCGGCTTCACCATCGAGGAGATTTTCAACCTGACGAAAATCGACCGCTGGTTTCTGGTGCAGATCAAAGAGATCGTGAATTTTGAGGAGGAGCTGGCGGGGGCGAAGAATTGATTTATGGAGTTTGATTACAGGGCTCTCTTTGAGCGGCTGACGAAGCGCTATGGCGATGTGACGCCTGATGCGCTTGAGAGCATTCTCTGTCCGGTTCTCATTCCGATTCACGCGTTGGACAAAACGATTCACAAAGTTGCGGGACAGAGTCACTACCGGGCGAATTTCTCCATCAAAATTGACGCCGACTGCGAGGACTTGGTTGTACCGGGACGCACCGGCAAGTTTGTGCCGAAAGCTTACAAAGATGGCGGTGTCTGGCGGGAGGTTGCCAAAGGTCGGATTCTTTCTGTAGATCGGAAGGCAGGCATTGCCGAAGGAGAAATCTACACCGGCTCTGCTTCAAAGAAGGCGGAGCTTGAGAAAGCACTGGCGGGGCTTTCACAAAATGATTTCCTGGAAGTTGACCAGTATGGAGCGTCGGCAAAAGTTCTCAGCGGCCTGGTCGAGTATTCCCTCGTTCAAGTTTTGAAGGAGGCCGGATATAAAGTGCGCCGGATGCCGGAGGACATGGCGAAACACATCGGCGGCTACACGTATTTCGATTTTGAAGTGGAGAAGAAGGGCGTCACCAAGAAGCTCGAAGCGAAATCACTTTGGGGAACGAACACTAAGTTTGCGCGTTTGATTCACAGCCTGACCGATGGTTATCCGACGAGCAGTTGCAAGTTTGCAACGCAGGATTTCTTTGCGGTCAGCCTGTTCCTCCGCACCGGCGACATCCGGGACTTTGCGTTCGCGCGTTCAGTTCCCAAAGACGTCAAGAAGTATGGGCTGCCGCGAGCTGAAAAATATCCGGAGCATGTGAACCAGAATCCACTTTGCGAGGTTGGCGACGGGACGTGGTTTGGGTCGCTGGATGAAGTTTGGAAGCTGGCTTGAAATCCATCTGCCGCCACGCAGCCCCGGCATTCTCGATAGATTCCTTGAAGTGCTTTCGGATATGGTGGAGTTGTTCTTCGCATCGGGAAATCTCCGCAGCCTGCCGCTGAAGCTTTGGCAAATCTTCCCGTCGAGCGGGCAGCAGCACACTCGAAAGGCAGGACTCATCAATGGCCGGATACGCAATACCGACGTTGTTCCGCATGAGTTGGGCAATCACGAATTCGGATTTTAGCAAGTAAGCGAGCGTCAGCGAATCAATGTTGGTTGGCCGCAACACCGCCAGCCCGGTTGTGCAAACCGAACCATCTTGATGCGATCCGACGATGCCAACCGTTCC
This sequence comes from uncultured Bifidobacteriaceae bacterium, assembly GCA_964364975.1. GTDB lineage: Bacteria > Verrucomicrobiota > Verrucomicrobiia > Limisphaerales > JADLHS01 > JALOTT01. The sequence goes on along the minus strand of CAYIOH010000460.1, from coordinate 2,089 downwards.
GCGCTCCGGTCGCACGGTTGAAACCAGCACGTCTCCCGCCTTCACCAATTTTCGCGCCCGGCTTGGCGTAACCGAGGTTTCGATGCTGTTGGAATAGACCACACACGTTTGCGAGTCTATGTCCGAGATTTCGATGTAGTTAAACTGCTTGTCTCCCCAGCGACGCGGGTCGGCGCGCTCGTCCACGAGTTCGGCAACGTCCGAGACCAGCAAATCTCCCTCTGCCTTGCGATTCAATCGCTGTTCAACCTCGGCCGAAAGGGAAGCGTGATGCTGTGCATCCCAACGCTCAAGAACATGGGCGTCTTCCAACCACCTTACTAAATTCGCCTTGGGCGGCGGCTCGGTAATCTCATTGAGGATGCGCGGAAGATCACCCGCGCTCTGAACAATCTTCATGCGCTGGTTTGCCTTCGTCGAAACTGTAAATCCGATGTCTTGGCAGATGGCGAATGCCGTGCGATGCGACGAGCCATTGACTTTTGTTTTCTTGCGAAGATGAAGGATGGAAGTTTTCGTGTTTGTGCCGGCGACGCCAAATGTGACACTTGGCAGGGAAACAACGGTGCAAAGGTCAACGTCGTTTGCGATTCCCCGGCGCAATTCCTCGAACACCGCCTTGTTCGTCAAAATGCTGTCGGGCACAACCGCAATCAATTGGCCACCCGGAGCGAGCCAGTCGAGATAACGTTCCATGAACAAAATCTCGGAATCCAGCTTGCCCGGAAAACGACGCCCCCATTGCGTGGCAATCTTGTATTTCACCAGATCATTTCCGTGGAACGAGGCGCCGAACGGAGGATTCGTTAGAATCAATCTGACCTTGCCAACCAAGCTGTCGGTGAGTTTGGCGTCCGCTCCGTTTCTGGCAAGCGAGTTGGCGAGGTGAAGCCGGGCCATTGGAAAACCAAACATGGCAATGTTGGTCAGCGCCAGCCGAACCATTCTTTCGCTCTTGTCGATGCCGACCACCACGCGCCCAAGCAAAGCATTGAGCCAAGCGTCGCGCTGTTTGGCGTCTTGTGTGCGTTCCGCCATTCGGCCCTGAAGCTGGTGAACTGTTTCGGCCAAGAATGAAGCCACGCCACACGATGGATCGAGAATCAAACCGAAGTCGGCACACCGTTTGGGATCACAAAGCGTCGCCAGTTCCGAATCCGACAATCCGTGAATCGCCAGTCCAATCATGAACTTCACCACTTCAGGCGGCGTCAAGTATTGGCCGAGTTCCTTTTCGTCAATAAACGAGTCAGCCAGGAATTTTCCAAACACTTCGTTGAGAATGTCGAAGCCGGAAAAACTAAATGAGGAGGTCTGGCGCTGTAGAGTTTCAAAACACTCAATCAGTTCCGCCGCAAACTCGTTCTCCTGCGGCTTGAGTTTCAATTCAAAATCCCGCGCATCCACAGAGTGCGCGAGCGATTCCGGCAGACTTTGGCGAATCGTTTCGTCCACGTGCTCTTTCAAAGCTGCGGCTAGGCTGTTGCCGTTTCGCGCAACGGCCTGTCGGGAAATACCACCGTTGCCCCGGCGCAAACCTTCAACGTGAGCAAAGAGCAATTTGGACAGTTCATCCAGCGCCTGGCTTCTCGATGACAGGTGAGCGCGTTTGTGCAGAATTTCTCGAATGGACCGGAGTGTCGCGTCAACTGCCTCGGTTATCATCGGATGATGTGGCGTGACACGGTAAGCTGGCGGCGCCTCCCTCAATTCGGACGGCTGGTTCATCAGTTCGGAATAAATCTTTCGGAGCTTGGCCTCGTAAGCGGGACGGGGCTTGGCTGCGCCAGTCACCCAGCGTTGGACCGAAGCTGGTGATGCTTTGAGTTGAACGGCCAGCAGTTGCGGGTCGCCAGCGTGGAAATCCAGCACGGCCTTTAAGACTTTTTCAACTGAATCCATGCGCCAATTCTACTTACGGGATTAATTCTGGCAACACTTTTCTACACGGCGTGTGCAGAAATGGTTTCCATTCTCACTCGGACGTGTTTGGTTCTGCTTTACAAAGTTCGAAAGGAGTTTTCACCCATTTGCAACTCGCCGTCGGCTACCTGCTCGACGAACTCAAGAACGACATCACGCGCGAAAC
>CAYIOH010000459.1:1112-3783 GCA_964364975.1 uncultured Bifidobacteriaceae bacterium | reverse complement strand
ACCGTTCAAAGCCGTGTTCTCGATTTGGCCACACTCCCCGCCCTCGCGCCGCTGGTAGCAAAGTGGCGTCAGCTCCAGGCTGCCGCGGCCACGGAAAAACTCGCACCCACCACTATCGAAAGTCTTTTTGGCCGCGAACTGGCCTCATCCGTCAGCGGGCTTGAGGAATTTGCCGCCTGCCCGTTCAAATTTTTTGCCGCGCGCGGGCTGCGACTGGAAGAGCGGAAAGAATTTCAGTTCGACGACCGTGACAAGGGCAGTTTCCAACACGAGGTGCTCCGCGAATTTCACCGGCACGTCAGCGCGACCGGGCGCTTGTGGCGTCACCTGAACACGCCCGAAGCGCGCGTCATCCTGGATGGCATCGCGCGCGCTTTGCTGCCGGGATTCGAGGGCGGAAAACTCCTGGCCGACGGCGCGGCGCGGTTCACGAGCGAGGTGCTGATCGAACGGCTCGAAGAACTCATCGGCGCGCTCATCGAATGGATGGCGCAATACGAATTCGATCCAACGCGGGTGGAAATCGGCTTCGGCCTGTCGCTGGAAGACCTGCCCGCGTGGCGGTTGGAACTGGCGGATGGTCGCGCGCTGTTGCTGCGCGGGCGCATTGACCGCGTGGACCTTTGTTACGTGGACGAGGAAACCGCGCTCGCCGTGGTGATGGATTACAAGTCGCGCGTGCGGAAGTTGCACCCCGTCAAACTTCACCACGGGTTGGAGCTTCAACTGCTTTCCTATCTTGGTGTGTTGCGGCACTTGCGCGATCCGGAAAACTTTTTCGGTGTTAAACGGCTCGTGCCCGCCGGCGTTTTTTACGTGCCGCTCAACGGCGGTGGTGGACGGCTGAGCGCCGCGCGCGCAGATGTGCTGGCAACCAGCAGCCAGGAACGGCGCACAGCCTATCAACACAGCGGACGTTTCCTCGCGGACGAACTCGCGCGTTTCGACAATCGCGGCGAAGCGAAAGGCGACCAGTTCCGATACGCGAAGAAGAACGACGGCAGCTTGAGCGCACGCGGGAACGACGCGCTCCCGGCGGCGGAGTTCGAGGCGTTGCGCGAAAAAATCGAAGCTCACCTGCGCGAATACGCCGGCCGCATCTTCAACGGCGAGGTGTCGGTGTCGCCCTTCCGCATCGGCAGCCAGACCGCGTGCGATTACTGCGACTTTCGCCCCGTGTGCCGGTTCGATCCGTGGACGCAGCCGTTTCGCGTGCTGCGCCTTCCAACCAAACCAGCGAAGGAGCCGATCGCCAAAAAGTCCAAGCCGAAGAAAAAATCCGCCGCATGAGCGCCAACGGCAAAATCAACCTCGACGATTTCACGCCGCAACAACGCGAAGCCATCGTCGGTCGCGGCAATCTGCTGGTCGTGGCCGGCGCGGGCACGGGCAAGACGCGGACGCTGGTGGGCCGTTGTCTCCGACTCGTCGCCGAAGAGCGGGTGTCGTTGGAAAATATTCTGATGGTGACGTTCACCGAGGCGGCGGCGGCGGAAATGCGCGGGCGTTTGCGGGGAAAACTGCGCGAACTTCAATCCGCCCAACCGGACAATGAACATCTTGCGCAGCAACTGGCCCTGCTGGACACGGCGCGCATCAGCACGCTGCACAGTTTCTGCCTTCAACTCGCCCGCGAACATTTTCACGAACTTGGCCTCGACCCGCAGTTTTCCGTGCTCGACGAACAACAGACGCGGCCGCTCCAACGCGAGGCGTTGGATGCGCTGCTCGAAAAGCACTACGCCGGAACGGACGCGGAATCGCGCGCGGTGCAGGAACTTATCCGCGCCGTCGGACGGGGCGCCGACCATCGTATCCGGCATCTCGTCCTCAAACTGCATGCGTATTCGCAGTCCCTGCCTGATCCAGAGCGTTGGCTGGAGGAACAACAACAGCGTTTCGAGCAAGCTGAGCCCGTCGAATGGCGGTCGTTGCTGTCGGAAGCCGTCGCCGTCTGGTGCGATGACTGGAAGCCGGAGTTGGAAGCTTTCGCTGATGAAGCTCCTGCAGTGGAACTTTGCCTTGAGGCGCTGGAAATGCTTCCGGTCAACCCCGCGAAAGATGAAGCCGTTGCCGCATTGCGTGCCGTGCGCGAAACCGACGCCGATGATGCGAACTGGCCGCGCGGCACGAAAGGCCGGGTGCGCGATCCGCTCAAGGAATTTTTTGCGGACGCGGAATTTCTCGCCCCGCTGCTGCTGGACGAGCAGGGCAACGATCCACTCGCGCAGGATTGGGAATGGACGCGCCATCACCTGACCGCGCTGGTGACGCTGACCCGCGAGTTCACATCGGAGTTCACGGCCCGTAAACGCGACTTGGGCGGCGTGGACTTCGCCGACCTGGAGCAGTGCGCGTTGCGCTTGCTGCGCGAGCCGGGCACGGGCGCTCCCACTGCCACGGCCTGCGCCTGGCGTGAACGGCTGGCGCATGTCTTCGTGGACGAATATCAGGACATCAACGCGGCCCAGGACGCCATACTTACCGCGTTGAGCCGCGACGGCGCGGGGAATCGCTTCATGGTCGGCGACGTGAAGCAAAGCATCTACCGCTTCCGCCTGGCGAATCCGAAAATCTTCCAACGATACGCGTGCGAATGGTCAGACGAGGTAGGGCGCGTCACTCCATGCGCGCCGCTTGTCGGAGCATCAAGCCCCGGCGCGCACGGAGT
>CAYIOH010000459.1:0-1102 GCA_964364975.1 uncultured Bifidobacteriaceae bacterium | reverse complement strand
ACCCATGGCGGGCCGGTTGTGGGACCATAACCCCCGGGCGCGCCGGGTGTGACGCGCCCTACCCAGCCTGTGCTCGAAGGCAAGACCATTTCGCTCACGGAAAATTTCCGCAGCCGCGCGGCGTTGTTGGGTTTCATCAATCCGCTCTTCGCCACGTTGATGCGGGAGGAAATCGGCGGCGTGAGCTACGAACCGCTGGAGTTCGGCACTCCGGCGAAACGCGCCCCATTGGCGGCAAAACCCGGCCAACCTCCATGCGTAGAGTTACATCTCATTGCGCGGGCCGGGGAAGAAACCGAAGCCGACGAATCCGACGATGAAGCCGCCGCCGCGCCCGATCTGCTGGCCGTCGAACGCGAAGCGCGGTTGGTGGCGCGGGAATTACGCAGATTGCAGGAAAGCAAGCATCAGGTTTGGAATGACAAGGAAAATAGATTCACAGAGGTCAAGTGGAGCGACATGGCGGTGTTGTTGCGTTCGCCGGCGGGCCGCGCGGAAGCGTTCGCCAAGGAGTTCAGCAAGGCGGGTGTGCCGCTGACTGCCGCGCGCGACGGTTTTTTGCGAGCCTCGAAGTGTCAGACCTGTTGAACCTGCTCAAACTGCTGGATAATCCGTTGCAGGACGTGCCGTTGCTGGCGGTGCTGCGTTCGCCGCTGGTCGGGATGTCGCTGGATGAACTGGCCCAAGTGCGCGCGAGCAATCCAGCGAAACCGTTTTGGACAGCACTGGCGCGGTGGCGGGAAGACATGTCGCGTGTTGTGGGTTCCGTCAAGCAGCCAAGAGCGACGCTGGAAACACTTGACGCAACACGCAACACGCAACACGCAGCACGCATCCTCCGAAGTGTTTTGCAAAGTGGATTCGTTTTTCCGCCAGTTCGCCCGGTGGCGTGAGTTAGTCCGCCAGACTTCGCTCTCGCAATGTATGGAGACGGCGCTAACGGAGACGCATTACGAGGACTTGCTGCTCGCTGGCGAACGCGGCATCGATCGCGCGGCCAACGTGCGCCGGTTGCTCGACATGGCGCGGCAGTTTGATCCGTATCAACGGCAGGGGCTGTATCGTTTTCTGCGCTTCGTGCAGGCGCAGGAGGATGCGGATT
>CAYIOH010000458.1:0-3796 GCA_964364975.1 uncultured Bifidobacteriaceae bacterium | reverse complement strand
GCGCGATCTTCCAGGCGATGTTTCGCCCCTGGGTCGCCAGTTCCAGACCGCGGATCGTGTCCTGCACCAACGCATCCAACCGGACGGGAGTTTCATTCATCTCGATCCGGCTCATCTTGGAAAACGCGAGCAGATCATCAATGAGCTGGCCCATCTCCACGCTCGCGTCCGCGATGGTCTTCAAGTAACGCTGGGCCTTGTCGGAAAGCTGGCCGGCCGTGGCCGTCGTCAGCATCTCGACGTAACCTTGACAGTGTCGCAGCGGCGCCCGCAGATCGTGCGAGACGGAGTAGGAGAAGGACTCCAGCTCTTTGTTGGCCGCTTCAAGCTGGGTGGCGTAAAGGCGCAACTCGGCGTTGAGCTGCGCGATTCGCTCCTCCGCCCGCTTGCGCTCGGTGACATCGCGGAAAATGCCGCGCGTGGCCACGGGCTGGCCACCCTCGAAGCGCACGGTCACGCGGCCTTCCACCGCGACAGCACGCCCGTCCCTGGCCCGGAAGGTAACCTCCATCAGCCCCACGTCCTCGCCCGCCATGAGCCGTTGGAAAAGCGCGCCGCAGTGCTCGCGGCAGTCGGCATGGACGACCTCGAAGATGTTCAGGGTCGCCAGTTCGTCCTTGGAGTAGCCGAGGGTTTTGTGCCAGGCGCGGTTCACGAAGAGGATGTGCCCGTCCGGCGTGACGCTCTGGATAATGTCGCTCGTGCCGTCAAAGAGGTCGCGGAGTTGCGCCTCCGCCCGTTGGCGCAGCCGGTTCTCGCGCAGGACGAGCGCGAACACCGTGATCAGCAGAGCGAAGCTCAGGCCGGTGCCGGTGCCCCCCAGCAGGAAGATGGTGCTCGCTTCGCGCCCGGCCTGGGCCGCGCGCTGGTCCAGCAGCGCCTGCGACCGTGCGTCAATCCGGGCAACCTGGGCGGCAATCTGGTCCGTCAAGTTCTTGCCCTTGAGAGTAAGAAGTTCCTGCACGGCGACCTCGAACCCGGCGTTCTGACGGCGGTCCACATTGCGCCGTGCAAAGGCAATCCGCTCTGCAAGCAGCGGCTTCAGGGCGGACAGGTTGGCGTCTTGCTCCGCGTCCTTAACCAGTTGCTCGAGCAGGCGCTGTTGTTTCTCGACCGATTCGAGGCTGTCTTCCAAACTCTTCAGGAACGCCGGCTCGCCGGTCAGCAGATAGCCGCGCTGCTCGCCCTGGACGCGCTCGATCAGCAGCACCAGCCGCGCCCAAGCGTCGCGCTCCCGTTCCGTGTGGGCCACCAACGCCGCGGTTTCCTGCATGTGCGCGGTGTGACGCCAACCGAACCACGCCACGCCACCAAGCAGCGCCAGCGCCACGGCGAATCCCACGAACAAGAACTCTGGTCGTTTTAATTTCATCCTCGCCTCACCGCGAACTGCCGTTCTGCCGCGCCTGGTCACGCCGGCTGTTCCAGGCTGAACAACGCTTGGTTTCGGTCATGGCCATGACCATACTATTTCCAGTGTTTGCTCTGATTTGGAGCAAAGTGTCAAAAGCAGGTGATAAGATCAAGCGTTAGCTTGGATTCGTTTCTTATTCGTTTGTATGCCAAACAAGAACCGACGGAAGAAACAAACGGGATTGAACAAGGTTTGGACTGATGGCAAGACGGCGAACGTCGTCGGGCGGCTGGTGCGCGAACTGCGCCGAAAGTGCGGCTTCACTCAGGAGCAATTGGCCGCGCAGTGCCAGGTGCGCGGATTGAATCTCACGCGCAGCACGCTGGCTAAAATCGAAGCCCGCCTGCGATTCATCAAGGCGTGCGAGCTTTTCATCATCGCCAAGATATTGAACGTGCCGATGGAAGATTTTTATCCGCCCGGTTTCGGTGGCCGGCGCCGCTGGTGATTCGGACTGAAAACGCGCAGGCGTGGAGCGGCGCAGTGAAATGGTGACAGGGCGTTGCTTACCCCAACGAAAGCGCCGGTAAACCGGCGCACTCCAAACGCTGCGCGAGGTCGTAAATTGCGCGCCGATGTCGCGAAGCGTTTGGACTGCGGCGCTTGAGCGCCGCTGTTGATTACGCTTTCAATCCTTTCAAATCCGCCGTCCATTTTTCATTCGCGCGCAGCATTTTGTCCCAGGTCACTTCGGTGCGCTTGTAGGCGGCGGTGCGTCCGAGAATCGTGGTGAGGTTGCTGCGCACGCTCGGCGCGACGGTGGGGTTGGAGAAATCACCCTTGGTGATGCTGTCGTAAAACGTCGCCACGTTGTAGGTAACGCCCTCGGCGTAGAGGTTGGGAGTCTTGCCACCATTGTAAATGTCGTCCTTGGTGCGAACGATGACGTCGCCAAAATAATGCGCCTCCGCCGTGCCTTCCAAGCCATAGACGCGGCACATGATGTCGTCGTAACCGTGGCCAACCTGCTTCGAACTGAAACTCACAACGATGTCGTTCGGGAAATAATAGATCACCGCGAAATGATCCCAACAGTTGCCCACATAGTCCCGCTTGCGCCCGCCGGTGCCATAGGCACGGAGCGGCGACGCGTCGAGATACCACGAGGCCAGGTCCAGCGCATGGATGTTTTGTTCCGTGATCACGTCGCCGGACAATGTGCGGTCTGAGCCCCAGGCCCGCAGGCGGAGTTCGGGATTCTTGGGATTCTTCCGCAATTCGGCGTCCTGGCTGGCGAAGACCAAGCCGGTCTGATAGCAGCAATCCATCGAGACGAGTTGGCCGATCATGCCCGCGTGGACGCGCTTGACCGCTTCCTGATGCGATGGGTGCGCGCGCAATTGAAAATCCACGAGCAAACACAGATTATTCTTGGTGGCGATTTTTCCGCTCGATTCGATGGTGCGGCAGCCAGGCACGTCCACGGCAACGGGCTTGGCACAATAGACGTGCTTGCCTGCGTCCACTGCTGCGGCGGCATGTTCCGGATGAAAATACGGCGGTGATTCGATCACCACCCCGTCGAGCTTCTGTTCGAGCAGGCGTTTGTAACCCAACAAGCCGGTAAAACGCTTCGTGGCCGGAATTCCGTACTTTTCACCCGCAGCGTCCACCTTGTCCTGAAAATAATCGGCGCAGGCGACAAGGTTGAATCCGCCATGGTCGGCGAAGAATTTCAGGATCCACTGTCCGCGACCGCCGCAGCCGATCAAGCCGAGGTTGAGTTTCCGGTTGGCCGCGTCGCCGAAAGCGAGTTGCGGATTCAAAATGGTCAGCCCCACGGCGGCGGTGCCGGCCCCGGCGATGAATTGGCGGCGGTTGATTCCTTGGTTGGTGGATTTTGATTTCAGATTCATGGTCTTGCTGGATTGTGTCTGGCCGCTGCAACTCGTAAAGCAACGACTCCTTGCAAGCAAACAATAAGCCGCTCCATTTCCTCGGCGTGTATTCTGGTAATGCAGCGCTACTGGTCTGCCAAATCCCGGGATGAGCAGCAGCGCGTCGTTAAGCAGGTAGGGACCGTAAGCGACGACCCGGCGTAAGCCAACCGTTTAATACCGGAAAGACCTGCGGACGGCTCCGACCAACTCTTCCATCGGACCTTTGCGCAAATATTGATCCGCGCCGGCGGCCCACATGGCTACGACTGCATCAGCATCATGCTCCATGCCCGTGTACAGAATAACGGGCACTCCCGGCTGGTTGTGGCGCAAGTATTTCATCAGGGCCAGACCACTTTCACCCGCGAGGTTCAGATCCAGTATAATCAGCCCGAGGCTGACTCCTTCCGTCAGCCGCAGGGCCTCGCTGGCGTCGGCGGCGGTCAAGACGTGTGCATCTTGACAGTACCCCCAGAATGTCGGTGTTCGGTTCCTCATGGAT
>CAYIOH010000457.1:0-3801 GCA_964364975.1 uncultured Bifidobacteriaceae bacterium | reverse complement strand
GTTCAGAAATAAATTTTAGCAAACACTGATCAGAGACTTAACCGGACACCCGTGACGGGATTCAAATCATTCAGCCCAGGGTTGCGAGGCACGAGCTACCCTGGGTGAGCCAACAAAGAATTTCCAACCCCAACGGGGTTGTATCCACGTTCCCACCAATTGATCCAACCCCGTTGGGGTTGATTTCGTTTTGGTCCGTTACCTAGCGTAGGCCGACTGGCGTCGTCCAACGCTGGGCTGATGGATGAAATCCCTTTGGGATTTTGGGAACACTGCGCGCGGCCAACCTGATTTATGAGCACCGCATACCAAATCGTCGTTTGCGCTGGGATCGTGCCGAATCCGTTGCACACGCTTGAACCCGTCCTTCAATTGCGGATTGCCGATTGCCGATTGCCGATTTGAAAAAGGCAGAAAATGAAATGATGCTGCCCGCCGTCCTCGATCCGTGGGCGAGCCGGTTGCGGTTTTCACATTCGACAGATGGGGGAATCCACCTTAGACTTCGGCCATGAACCTGAAGATCGAGGTTGAGCGCGAAACAGATGGCCGCTGGATTGCCGAGGTGCTGGAATTGCCGGGTTGCCTGGCCTACGGCAAAGACCGGGCTGATGCGCTGGCCAAAGCCAAGGCGCTCGCGCTGCGCGTGCTGGCGGATCGGCTGGAGCACGGCGAGCCGGTGCCCGCGGGTGATGAATTGTTTTCCGTGGCATGAGCCAGTGGGGTTCACGCAAAGCGCGACGCGTCCTCGCCGCCTTACTCCGCATTGGTTGGACCATCAAACGCCAGCGCGGCACTTCTCATCGGATTCTGGCGCGAGACGGCTGGCCGGACGTAGTGTTTGCCTTCCATGACGGCGAGGAGATCGGCCCGAAGATGCTCGCGCGCATTGCCAAACACACCGGCCTTGAACCAGAGGATTTGTAATGGCATTGGAATTTGGGCGTTGCTCCGTCCTGCGAAGTTTCAACTTTCCGCCGTTTCGCGGCCAACCTGATTTGTGAGCACCGCGTACCAGATTGCCGTTTGCGCCGGCATCGTGCCTGGTCGGGAAATGAACAACCAAGAAACGAAGTAACAAAGACCTGAGGGAAACAGATAACCGGGACGTAGCCAACTTCACCTACCGGGGGAAGGATTTTGAAGGAGACAGACAGTGAGATTACCATTGTGGCCGGGTCTTTGTGTCTTGGTTCCTTTGTTGTTCAACTGCGGCTTTCAAGATGAAATGATGCTGCCCGCCGTCTTCAAGCCCAGGTCGGCCAGTTCCAGAATCCCGTAACCGCCGAGCTAACGAGGCTCTATTCCATTTCCGATGGTACGGTCGCAGCAGAAAGGCGTCTCAACCCGCGACGCAATTCGTCCTCGCGCAGGCCGATCTGCTCGACGGGAATCCTCCGGAAACCCAGTGCCCAAGCTGGCGAATCCTTCTTCAACTCGAAGTCCGTCGCGCGCGACTGATCGTTGGGTGATGAGACGAGACTCGGCGCGGCGTTGGTGAGGTTGTTTTCGAGCCGCAGCATTTCCGATTTCGCGTGCCAGCCGGCTTCGAGCCATTTGCCGACGCAGACGTTGTGTAGTATCACATTGTCGTCCGGCGGCACGCCTTTGAACGCTTCGCCGGTGATCGCCGGGCCTTCGGGCGGGCCGTAGTAACGATCCAGCGATTTCATTTCCGGGTAGCGCTCGCGGTACAATGCCAGCGGCACTCCCTTCAGCCCCCCGCGCATGTAGTCGTTCACCATGTTGCGCCACACGGGCGATTTGTCGAGGCCGCGGCCATCCGCGCGCACCGCCGGGTCGCAATCCACGAACAGGTTGTTCTCCACGCGATGATCGCGCCCGCCGCCGATGAACATCGCCCAATGGACCTTGTAGAACACATTGCCGAACACTTCCGTGCCGCTCACGCAATCGTCCATGTAAACACCCATTGAACCCATGCCCACGCCGCCCGTGTGATGAATGAAATTGTGGCGGATCTTGTTCCCGCGAAACGTGTAATCGCGTCCAGTATAAATCGCGCCCACGTCGCCCGTCTCCAGCGCAATGTGGTGAATCTCGTTGAACTCCATCACTTGATCGTTGCCCCAGTAGAGGATCGCACAGTGCGGGTGATCGTGGATGACGTTGTGCGACGCGCGCAGACCGACGCCGGTCATCGCCACCGCCGGCACGTAGCATTTGGACCAGCGGCCTTGGCGCTGGAAGTGGCAGTTCTCGACGAAGTGTCCGCCGGGCGTGAGCGTCTGGCGGTCGCCGCCACTCAGCGACACGCCGCCGTCGCCCGTGTCAAAGACGTCGCAGCTCACCACGCCGTGACCGGTGCCGCCGGCAATCACAACGCCGCTGTCGCCGACATTGCGGATGAGGCAACCCGCGATGCGATTGCTCGCGCCACCGTGAATCTCGATGGCGTTGCCGCGCGTCGCTTCGAACGAGAACCCGCGGATGGTGACGTGCGAAACGTCCGTGAGCTTGAGCAGCGGTTGGTCGAGGAGGGAGAGGAGGATTTCGTTGAAACGTTGAAGCGTTGAAACGTTGGAACGTGAGCGCATGAGAGACATCTTAGCGGTTTCACGATTTATCCCTTCAACGTCGGCCGGCGGCCAGAAGTAGAGCACGCCAGACTTGCGATCGAGAAACCACTCGCCTGGTTGATCGAGCTCTTCGAGCACGTTCAGGAAATAGATCCGCTGATCCTTGCGAAAGCCATAATGGCCGTGCGGCGGCGCGGTCTTAACGAGTCGTTGCTCGACATCAAGCGAAGTGACTTTCTCGTAAGAGTTCGCCCAGTCGTAGGCCCAGTAGCCGTGAACCCACAGGTCGCTCGTGTCCTGCCAGCGGCGCGGACGATCCCCGGTGTAGAGGAATCCACCCGGCAATTCGCCGAGCTTCCCGCCATGCTCGTCCTTCCGATCTGCTGCGGCCTGATAACCCGCAATCTTCGCGAACTCGCCCTCGTTCGGCCAGCGGGCGAGCGTCATCGGACGATGATCAAAGAACAACTCGCAATGCGCCGGCACCGTGGGCCGGCCAAAGCCGCGCGATTTCATCTCGCCGAAATCCGTGATGCCGAGGGCGCGGAGATTCAGTTGCACGACGTGTCCGCGCGCCTGTTCGTCGAGTCGCGCAAGCATGGTCTCATCGGAGACGGGGGCGAAGCCGGTTAACGTGCGCCCGCCAAGCAGGCGGACGCGTTCGTTCTTGTAAGCGCGCCAGACGATGGGCGAGTTTGGAGAGCCGGAATCGGCGCTGGTGAGTTCCAAGGCGTTGGTGCGTGCGTAATCACCGCCGCGCAGCCAGACCGTGATCTTTTCCCGAGATGCGCTTTGGGAAGTCTTGCGCGAGCGCACCGCATCCCGCGCGCGTTCCAACGTGGCGAAGGGTTTCGCCTTAGTGCCGGCGTTCGCGTCATTGCCGCCGAGGGCAACATGGAATTCCGCCGCGGAAGCCGATTGGCTGAGGCAGAGTGCGACGATGAAGAGCGGCCGGAGCCTGGATGTTGCGCTGTTGGTGCTCATTGTTTCGCCAACGTCTCGGGCTGGGGACATTCGTTGACGAACTTCAGCGCCTCGTTGACCAGGATCTCCCCGGTGTGTTCTCCCAAGCTCGTGCGCGAGATGTACTCGTAGCGATTGAAACTCTCGAAATCCTCCTTCGTCAAAATGTAGCCGAGCGCATCGTTCGTCAGGCCAAACAGCAGATTGTGTTTTCCGTGCATCTTGCGTTTGAGATAGTAACCGATGTTCGGCAACGCCTCGCCGGGGATGGTGAGAATCTGCGCGTCGCCAAGGTTCA
>CAYIOH010000456.1:0-3818 GCA_964364975.1 uncultured Bifidobacteriaceae bacterium | reverse complement strand
CGCTGGCCGGCCTTGCTCAGGCCGCGGTCTTGGTCGCACTCTGGAAGTGGTGGCAGAAGCGGCGAGCGCAAGTGCCAATTGTGCCGGCCGTGCCCGCACACATACGCGCGCGGCAAAAACTGAATGAAGCGCTCGCTCTCATCGCGCAACCGAAACCGTTTTGCGTCGCCGTGTCGGACACCGCGCGCTACTACCTCGAAGAGAGTTTTGAATTCCGCGCCCCGGAACGCACGACGGAAGAATTTCTCCAGGAGTTGCAACGCACTGAACTGCTCACCCGCGATCAGAAAGACAGCTTGGGCGATTTCCTCCAACGCTGCGACCTGGTAAAGTTTGCGAAATACGAACCGGGAGAACCGGAGCTTCGCGATTTGCACGGCTCGGCGCTCCGGCTCGTTGAGGAAACCGAGCCGAAGCCCTCGATCTCGACGCGTGAAGGGGACTCCGCTCTCACCACTCCGCTTTCCGAAGTCAAATGACCTTCGCCCACCCATATCTGCTCCTGTTCCTCCTGCTCTTGCCCGTGGCGGCGTGGCTGAAGGGGCGGCGCGGCCAACCGCCGGCGTTTGTATATTCTTCGGTGCAACTGCTGCGGGCGGTAACGAACGTCACGCGGACGCGATACGGCGGGTTGCTGGCGGCACTGCGCTGGCTGGTGCTGGCGCTGTTTATCGTTGCGCTCGCCCAGCCGCGGTTGACGAAGTTTGACAGCACCAAAGCTACGGCCAGCGGCGTGGACATTGTCGTCGCGTTCGATTTGTCCGGCAGCATGGCGGCGGAGGATTTCGAGATTCGCGGGAAACGGTTCAATCGCGTGAACATGGCGCGGGCGGTGTTGAAGCGGTTCATTGACCAGCGGCCCAGCGATCGTATCGGATTGGTGGCGTTCGGCACGGAGGCCTACATTGCGTCGCCCTTGACGCTGGATCACGACTTCCTGTTGAAGAATCTGGAGCGGCTCGATCTTGGAAGCATCAACGGCAATCAGACGGCCATCGGCTCGGCGTTGAGCACGGCGGTCAACCGATTGCGCGAGTTGAAGTCGAAGAGCAAGATCGTGATCCTGATGACCGACGGACAGAACAACGCGGGCAAAGTCGCGCCGCTCACCGCTGCGGAAGCAGCCCAGGCGCTTAACGTCAAGGTTTACACGATTGGCGTCGGCACACGCGGCCAGGCCCCGATGCCCGCGACGGACATGTTCGGTCGCCGGGGATATCAAATGGTGCCGGTGGATATTGACGAGGACACGCTGACGAAGATCTCTGACGCGACGGGCGGCAAGTACTATCGCGCCGACAACGCGGAACGCTTCCAGCAGATTTACGCCGAGATTGACAAGCTGGAAAAGACCGAGGCCGAGGTGAAGAAATTCGCACAACACAAGGAACTTTTCGCGTGGCTCGTTTCGATCGGGCTGGCGCTGCTGCTGGTCGAGGTGGCGCTGGGGCAAACCGTGTTCCGGAGGCTGCCGTGAGATTTACGATTTACGATTTACGACCTGGCTGCTCTGGCCTGGAAGCGGTGCTGAAGCCACCACACTCCAGACGCTTCGCCAACTTCTGGCGTATCCAAATCACGCGAAACGTCTGGAGTGCGGCGCGTTCACCGACGCTTTGACAACGATTTGACAAACTGACGATGCAATTCGCAAACGGAAGCTTGTTGTGGCTGCTGCTGGTGTTCCCGCCGGCGCTGGTGGTGTTCTTTTGGTGGGCGTGGCGCGAGCGGCAGCGGCTGATGACGCAGTTCATTCAGGCGCGGTTGTTGCCCGGATTGATTTCAGGCGTTTCGGCGACGCGCAAAAAGGTCCGCATCGCTTGTATGATTTCTGCGGTGGCGCTCGTTATCATTGCGCTTGGCCGCCCACAATGGGGCTTCACCTGGGAGGAATCCAGGCAAAAGGGCCTGGATATCGTGGTGGCCATTGACACGTCCAAGAGCATGCTGGCTGAGGACATTGCGCCCAACCGGCTGGCGCGTGCGAAGCTCGCCGCGCTGGATTTGATGCAGCAGGCGAAGTCGGATCGGCTCGGCCTGGTGGCGTTCGCCGGCGGCGCGTTCCTGCAATGTCCGCTCACGATTGACGACAACGCCTTCCGCCAAAGCGTCGAGTTGCTGGAAGTGAACATCATTCCGCAGGGCGGCACGGCGCTGGCCGAATCAATCAAAACCGCGCTCACGGCGTTCAAGGAAGGCGACAACTTCAAAGTGCTTGTGCTGTTCTCCGACGGTGAGGATAACGACGAGGGTGCGCTCGAGGCGGCGCAGGCTGCGGCGAAGGAAGGCATGAAGATTTTCACAATCGGGATTGGCACAGCGGAGGGAGAGTTGTTACGTGTTAAGGATGCGAAAGGACGCACCGATTACATTCGCGACGATCAGGGCAACGTGGTGAAATCACACTTGAACGAGGGATTGTTGCAACAAATCGCCGGAGCGACTGATGGCGGAGCGTATTACCGGCTCGCCGGAGCAAAAACAATTGATTCGTTGTATCAACAGTTCCTCGCGCCCCTGCCGAAAACGGAAGGGCAGGAAAAACTGGTGAAACGCTACCACGAGCGCTATCACTGGCCGCTGGCGGTGGCGATTGGGTTGTTGCTGGTGGAAGTGTTGTTGCCGGAACGGAAAAGGGAGAGACGCGCCGTAAAGCTCCGGAGTCACGGTCTCAACCGGTCGAAGCCGTCCCGCGAAGGGCGGGACGGAACTCCAGACGTGATTGCTCTGGCGGCAACCGTGGTTTTGGCGCTGCTCCTGTTGCCCGGCCTCGTGTTCGCTTCGCCGTCGGGTGCGTTGCGCGAATACCGGTCCGGTCAATTCGACGCGGCCCTCAAGGAATATCAGCAGGCGCTTCGAAAAAAGAGCAATGACCCGCGATTGCATTTCAACGCAGGCGCGGCGGCGTATCGCGAGCAGAAACTGGATGAGGCGGTAAAGCATTTCGGCGAGGCGTTGTCGGCGCAGGACCTCAAATTGCAGCAGCAGGCATACTACAATCTTGGCAACACACTTTATCGGATGGGCGACGCAATTCCGGACCCGCAGAAAAAGGTGCAATCGTGGGAAGGCGCGGTGAAGCAATACGACAGCGCCCTCAAGCTGAACACGAACGACGTGGACGCAAAGTTAAATTACGATTTCGTAAAAAAGAAGCTGGAGGAGTTGAAACAACAACAGCAGCAGCAAGACAAACAGGACAACAAAGATCAGAACCAGCAGGATAAGCAGGATCAAAAAGACCAAAAGCAAGACCAGCAGAACGACTCAAAATCGGATCAGAAGCAAGATCAACAAAAACAGGACGAGAAGAAGGACCAGCCGTCCCAACCGCAACAGGCAAAAGACGACCAGCAAGAGAAGGACGAGCAGAAGTCGCAAAGCCAGTCCGAAAAAAAGGAGCCGGATCAGCAACAGGCGAAGTCATCCGACGACAAATCGAAGGAGAAGCCCGAGGACAAGCAGGAAGCCGGACAGCCGCAGCAAGTCGCCGCGCACGCGATGACGCCGCAGGAGGCGAAGCAATTGCTGGACGCGCAGAAGGGCAATGAAAAGGTGTTGCAGTTCCTGCCACAGGGTGAGCCGAAGAATCGAGAGCGGATGTTGAAAGATTGGTAGGCGGAGGATGTCTGGTGGCTTCAACTTTGCGACCTAAATACCGACCCAGGCGAATCGCGCGATTTTTACGTTTCGCTGGCTGTGCCCGCTGTCGCGGCGCGCTTTGCCGTTAATCGCGGACCAAACAACGCCGTGCCGATGCGCACCAGGGTTGTGCCTTCTTCGATGGCCACCTCGAAATCGCCACTCATGCCCATGCT
>CAYIOH010000455.1:3181-3825 GCA_964364975.1 uncultured Bifidobacteriaceae bacterium | reverse complement strand
GCCCGTCAAACTTAGACCGGCAGGTCACCGACAAGACCTAATACATTTACTCGGCGCACTAAAGACCTGACCCCATCCGCAGTTCGCACGCCGCCCAGTGCTCGAACAAGTGCCCCCCCTCGGTGGCCAGTATTCCGTTCTCCAACGGCAGTCCCGCCAGCGCATTGCGCACACCGGTGTTAAAAAACTATTGACAACTATAGTAAACTCTGGTATACTATGGTTATGAAGAACCAAGTATTCGCGACCAAACTTCCCAGAAGCCTGGTAGCGCAGATCACGGAACTGTGCAACAAACTGGGCATCCGCAAGAATTTCCTCGTAGAGGAGGCTTTGAGGGACAAGATTGAGGACCTACTGGACGCCTACGATCTTCGTCAGGCGATGAAGGAAGCTACCGGATTTCATTCCTGGGAGTCGGTCAAGAAAGACATCAGATGACCGCCCCCTATCGTATAGAACTGGAAACAAGGGCTCGGAAAGAGTTTTTTGAACTTCCAAAGGATGCCGCCCGGCTTTTAGCCGCAGTATTAGACGATCTGATCCTCAACCCGCGCCCGCCCGCCTCAAAGAAACTTTTAGGAATGGAAGGCTACCGCGTCCGAAAAGGAGACTACCGTGCGCTGTACGCCATAGATGATTCC
>CAYIOH010000455.1:0-3171 GCA_964364975.1 uncultured Bifidobacteriaceae bacterium | reverse complement strand
AGAAAGCTCATCCGCGTTTACCGTATAGGACACAGAAAGAACGTTTACCGCCGCCGGAAATAGAAAAGTTCACCTCTCAATCTTGCCGATTATTTAACCACGCGCCAGAAAGCCGAATCTGCCCGCTGTCAAGGCAGGCGCCGCAGGTTTCAGAACCGAAACCCAGATAAAAGCCTTCCGGAACAATGGCTTTAAAATCCTTCTCATAGAGTTCTTGAGCGCTAACCAGAATTGAATATGGCGTCATTATACGGTTGCATACCTAAATTCTGTTTGAAATATAATAACAATTTCCGGCTCCACAAGTCCTAAGTATATCACGTGTAACGCGGTCTTAACTTGCGCTGATCTCATTTCTCCCTCGTAGAAGTTTATTTGGGAATAATCGTCTCTAGTTTTTCATGGCCATATCTGATATACTATAGCTTACTTACAACATACATATATCAGGAGTAGTATGCTCAACACTATCGACTCCAAGACGGCCCTAAAGAATCTCTTCCACCGTACGCCTATTGTGCAGCTTAACGCGCTCTGCCGGGTACTGAAGACACAATCCCACATGAGCGTGTTCCGACGCATGAAACCGTTGGGTTACCTCACCAGCTACACTCATCGCAGCCGCTTTTATACCCTCCATGACATCCCACACTTCGACGCGTTCGGGCTATGGTTTTACGGCAACGTCGGCTTCTGTCAATCCGGCACGGTGAAGGCTGCCGTAAAAGAATTGGTTGATAAGTCTGAAGCCGGCCGAACGCAGCAGGAACTCCAAAATATACTGCGTGTGCGGGTACAAAACGCCTTGCTCGACCACGCTCGTGCCGGGCGTGTCGGGCGCAAAGCCATAGGACAAAGGAATTGGCTTTACCTCAACGCCGATGCTTCGCTTGCCGCCAGGCAATGGGACCGCCGGCAAGCGCAAAAGAAGCGCGCCGCCGTGCTCATTGGGCCATTAACGGCAGCCATGACCATAGAGGTGCTCATGGAGGTTCTCCAATTCAGCCGCCCCCGAGTGCTCGTGACGCCGGAACAAGTGGTCCAACGGCTTCATCACCAAGGCGTCAGTGTACCGCTTGAGCATGTGCAGTGGGTCTTCGAGCGATACGAGCTCGGTAAAAAAGGGGGCCCGAACTCGCTACGCTCACGGCATTGAGGGCGCAGTTGAGGTCTTTGCAGTCCCACTTCAACGAAAAAACTCTCGCCACCGGTGGCGTACGCGTCAGCGTCAGCGAAGAACCGGGGGCCTGTCCTATTTGCGCGGGAGCCATGATCGTGCAGAAGACCGTCTCCCGGTCAGTTCAGACCCTGGAGCACGGCCCCTTCCGGCTTCGGGAGGTCATACACGAGTGCGCGGCCAGCTGCCGCCACCCGGACGGGGGCCTGGTTATGCGGCGGGCCTCGGAATCGGCCGGGCGATTGATGCCTGGGCGCAGTGTGGGCTATGACGTGATGGTCTTCATCGGCCTTCGGCGATTTCTGGACTACCGCCAGCGGGATGAAATCCGGGCCGAACTCAAGACCGGCTACGGAGTCGCGCTCTCCACCGGCGAGATCAGCGGCCTGGCGCGGCTGTTCCTGGATTACGTGCGGCGCCGGCATGAAGCCTGCGCACCCCAGTTGCGGCTGGCGCTGGCGCAAGACGGCGGCTGGCCGATGCACACCGACGCAACATGCGAAGACGGACGGGGAACGATGCTGGTTATCCTCGCAGGATGGCGTCGGTGGGTGTTGGGATCATGGAAGATTCCTACCGAGAACGCCGAGGCGATTCTCGCCTGCGCCCGCTTGACGGTCCAGCGCTTTGGCGAACCCTGCGCCATTATGCGGGACTTGGGCAAGGCCATGATATCCGCTTGCGAAGACCTGGTCGCCGGTCTGAGCGCCACCATCAAGGCACTCGGCTGTCACAGCCACTTCCTCGCCGATGTCGGCCGCGACCTGCTTAAACCGGGGCACGACTCGCTGCGCGACATATTCCGCCGCCTCAAAATGCGCGGCGCTCTACGGACATTCGCTAGGGATATGGGTCGCGAACTCGGCGGTGAACTAAAAACCGCACGGGAGGGCTTCCGTGATTGGCAGCAGCAGGATGATGAGACAAAAGCCCGCGACCTGCCTGCGGGCGACGCCGGTGTCGCCGTCGTTCGCGGCTTGGCTCAATGGATCTTCGACTACGCTGCCGCCGGGAAGAGCCGCAATTTCCCCTTCGACCGGCCTTATCTCAATCTCTACGACCACTGCGTACGCGCCCGTCGTGTAGTGGATTGTTGGCTGCGCACGCCGCCCCAGGATCGGCACGTCCTTAGGATCCTCAGGCGATTAGGTCGTATACTGGACCCGGTGCGCCAGGAGCCCGGCCTCCTTCGCATCTCCCGGGACCTTCGCGTGCGCGCCAATCTCTTTGACGAGTTGCGAAAAACGCTCCGGCTCTCGCCCGGCTCCTACGGCCGCAGCCAGCCTTGGTCCAAACGACCGATGACGCTTAGCCAGGCGAGGGAGGAACTTCGCAATGTCCGCGCCGCACTCACGCGATTCGCCGCCTCCCTGCGTAAGCGCCGCCCACAGCGGGGCCCCGCCCAAAACTTTCGCGAAGCAATCGACGTTATACTTGCCCACCTCAAGAACCACGGAAAATCCCTCTGGGGACATGAAGTCCACCTCCCCGCCAAGGCCGGAGGCGGCGTTCGCCTGGTCGACCGGACCAACAATCTGTCTGAACATTTCTTCCACAGGATGAAGCATGGTGAGCGGCGGCGTAGCGGGAGGAAAAACCTCGCCAGGGACTTCGAACTCCTGCCTCCTGAGAGCGCACTCGTTGGGAACTTTAATCACCGGGACTATGTGGAGATCGTCTGCGGTTCGCTGGAGCGCTTGCCGCTCGTCTTTGCTGAAATGGATGCGGCTGAACGATGCAAACGCTCTTACCGGCTGCAAGCCGTGAGACTTATGGTCCCGGTCGCGCAATCTGTTACAGAGACGGGTTCCATGCCCGCCATTGATCGGCGTCTAATCCGCTCCGAGGATATGCGGCGCAGGATTGACGCTGTCATCCATAGCAGGCCTCCGCGTGTCGCAATTTTACGGACATTTATACCGTCCGCAACCGTATAATGACGCCGTAGGTTTTTTAAGTTCCTGGGGCGTCATAACTAACTGCCTTTTAGTCGC
>CAYIOH010000454.1:0-3842 GCA_964364975.1 uncultured Bifidobacteriaceae bacterium | reverse complement strand
CATGCTTTCCGCGACTCCGGCCAGCGAACGCGGCGACTACGTGCTGCCAAAGAT
This sequence comes from uncultured Bifidobacteriaceae bacterium, assembly GCA_964364975.1. Classification (GTDB taxonomy): domain Bacteria; phylum Verrucomicrobiota; class Verrucomicrobiia; order Limisphaerales; family JADLHS01; genus JALOTT01. Next base: position 3,788 of record CAYIOH010000454.1, on the reverse strand, counting down.
AGCCGCGCTTTACGTTCGGCGCACCGATCTAGTCACGGACATGGTTCAAGGCCACTTCCACGCTTGCGGCATCAAATCGCACAAACCCGGCACCGGCAAAGACGGCAAACGTGCCGTGGTCGAAGTCGGCTTCCATTCCCTCCGCCACACTTTTGTTTCCCTTTGCCGCGAAAGTAACGCGCCGCTCTCCGTCGTGGAATCCATCGTGGGCCACAGCAGCCCGGCCATGACGCGCCATTACACGCACGTCGGGGAATTGGCCGCTGGTCGCGCCGTTGCCTTGTTGCCCTCTGTGATTGGCGAACATATTCCGGAACGCAACGGCGAGGAAAACGCGTTGGCTAAAATCCAACGCATTGCCAAGAGCATCACCGCCGCGAATTGGAAAGCAAAACGCGCTGAATTGTTGGCGTTATTCGCAAATGAAACGCAGAAAAACTAAGTCTATGGCTGCGCCAGACAAGCTGGATCGGACTACCGATGCCGGGATTGAACGCGAGCGCGTAAAGTGGACCTCCAAGCGAATCGCAGCGCATCTCAATTTCGTGAAGCAATTATCTTTTCACACGTCCCCCACGTTCATGGATTATCTGCATGGCGATGTGGACGAAGAAGAAGCGGAGCTTGCCTGTCGTTATGAATATGCCCGCGAGTTACAAGCGGTATGGGAAGCGGCCAACCAGCGTGATGAATGGAAAGTCAAGGGACTGGACGGGTTCAGTAAAAAGGAACGCAACGCTTGGAAAAAGTTGAGTCCCGCAGAGTGCGGTGAAAAGGCTGCGCGCTGGGCATTTCAGGAGCGCGGATTGCAGGGACAAACGTTCTTCCCGTTCGACATTTTGAGCTTTCTCGTTTGCGAATCGTTTCCCAAAAAAGATTGGAATGCGTTGGCTCCGGCAGAACGCACGACGATTGCTCGCTTTGAACGGAAGAAAATTCCGCCGCTGCCAATGCCCGACGTGTGGACATTGAAAGGAATTCTGGAAGCCCCACCCTGGTCGGGCGCGCTGCGCGCACTTGTCGAAAAATCTACCCCGGTGATCGAAGAGGTGCCGCCGGGCAAAATCGCCAAGCCGATGAAACTTGTGTGGCCAGTGCTGCAAATGTGGGAATCAGTTTATTACGTAGTGTTCGACGTGGACTATTCCAAAAGCGAAACTCAACTAGTCAACGAGTTCCACAAGTGGCTCAGGCTGCCGGAGAATCGTGAACGGTTAGAGAAGTACAAAAAGCCAACGACAGGCACGACTGGAAAGGCTCTCGACCGGCTCAAAGACCTGGCCGCGTGGCGGCTTTACCGTGAACATGGAAATGATTGGAACGAGGCCAATCACTTTGCGCGAGAGCATCGGAAGAAATTTACGAGCACGGAAATCCGCCAAAACTTTAAGACTAAGGCGCAACGCGAAAAATTCTCATCCGGCAGCTACAAACCGTTCCGCGACGCAAAATGGCAAGATGGTAAACCTGCGAACGAAGCCGACCTTTTTGGCGAGGACGCCGACGCCCGCAAAGCGCAAGCTAGCGCGTGGGGGTACATGGTGGAGATCATGCCGCAGAAGTTTGCCTCGCCCGGTCCGCACATGCTCGCAGTGTTCGCCGAATTAACCAAACTGGCATCCGAAGGCTAATGGGGGCGGATGGACAGAAAGAATTCTTCCTTCAGTCCATAGGAAGCCAAGCGCCACTTGTGGCAGTGTCAGCCAACAAAAGAAATTTATGTTGGCAACTACAATTGAAATCGTTCGCAGCGGGTTGAAGGCCGACCCGTCCTTGACTCCCGCCGACCGCGCCCGCTTGCTGGCGCTCTTGCGCCAAGGGCAGGACGCACCCAAACCCGAAACCACCGGAGAGTGCGTGGCGCGCATCATCCGCCGCGCTGAAGCTGCTCGCCGTCTGTCCTGTTCGTTGAGAACCGTGGACAAGCTCGGCGTCACTGGTGTTCTACCGAAGCGAAAATTGCCGGGCCGGGTGCGCGCTGCTGGCTTTTTGGAGAGTGACGTAGCGGCGCTGATTGGTGGTCGTGAGGAGGGTCACGCACCGTGAAACCGCCAAACGAAACAGGCGGGCCGCCAGTGGGGGAACATACCGTTGATGCCGACAACATCGCCAAGCAATTCCAGAAACGCGCCACACCACGACCTAACAACAAAAAACGGCGGAAGGTCGCCAAACCAATCGCAAACATTTCACCTGCGGTCGAAGCGCACGAAGTTCTCCTGAACGCTGCCGAGACAGACTCCGGCGCGGCGCTAGTCACCAGCGTATTCAAGCGCCCAGGCGTTAGCGACGGCTTTCTAGCGATTGCTGGTTGCAAACACATCAGCGAAGAGGAGTGCATCCGGACTTACGGATGCAGGGCCGAGGGCATCACCATCACGTTTCGATCACTGGACGGCCAACCGATCACCGACGGCAACAAACCATTTGCACGCATCCGGCTTTACGCTGCGACCGATTCGCAAAAGTATCACCAACGGGCCGGGAGCCAGACGCACATCTACATCCCGCCGAATTTCCGCGACCTGCCACGCGGCGCGACACTGATTCTGACTGAAGGGGAATTCAAAGCGTTGAGTTTGGCTGAATCAGGATTCTCTGCCGTGGGGCTGTGCGGCATCAGCGGGGCCATGCGGAACACGGACGGCGAAGTGAAGTTGCACGACGAGCTTGTGCAAGTCTTGGAATTCCACAAGCCGTCTCGCGTGTTGTTCCTCGGTGACTCTGACGCTGTTCTGAATTCAGACTTTGCGCGAGAAGCAGCCAAGCTCCGCAAAGCACTGTTTGAATCGAAACGGTTTGCGTTCATCCACGAATTGCGCGTGGCGGTCTGCCCGCTCGGTGGTCCCAAGGGTGCCGATGATGTTCGCGCGGTGATAGGCCAGCAGTTCAACGGATGGTTCACGGCGCTGGCTGACGGTGCGTTCGTGGTCCAGTCCAAGGCGACGCCCGCATTTGTGTTCTGCGCTCTGCTACGCCGGGAGTTTGATCCTGTTCGTGCCGCCATCACCACCGGGGATGAGCATGAGCAACACCGCAACCGTGTTCGGTTGTTACAGTCTGCGGGTCGGTTGCGGCATGAGACTGGCGGGATGCTGTTACTCCGTCCGATCCTCACCGAACTGATTAACGTGAAGAAAACCGAGCTTGCCCGGATGATTAAGGATGCCGGTGGGACTGATGAGCAACCCACAGAACCAGTCACGACGCCTGCGCCGATTATCGTAGATGAGGTATGGCCGCATCCGGTGAATGGTGCTGAACTGCTCCGGGAGATTGCCGACACCTACAAGCGGTTCTGCGTCCTGCCAGCCCATGCCGCCGATGTACTCGCGGTCTGGGTGCTGATGAGTTGGTGCTACCTGAAGTTTGAATTCGCTGCCGTCATCGCTGTTTGGAGTCCTGAGCCTGAGTGCGGCAAGGGTCGGGTGCTCGACGTGACGGAGAAGGTGGCACGGCACGCTTTCAGGACGGCGAACACATCCGCCGCCGTCTTGTATCACTCTGTCAGTAAAGGCGACCTCGCCTGTTTGATTGACGAATTCGACTCACAGCACGAGGAGCAGCGCGAGGCTATCGGGAATATCCTGAAATCCGGTTTTCAATCCAACGGTCGGGCGCATCGCATGGCGGAGATTAACGGAGAGCAAACGGTCGTCGAATTCTCCACCTACTGCCCGAAGATGCTGGCAACTATCGGACTCGACGCGCTGGACAAGGCCACCCGCACCCGCTCAATCGGGATTCGGATGCAGCGCAAGAAGCGTGAGGACAAGATCGCCAAGTTC
>CAYIOH010000453.1:0-3850 GCA_964364975.1 uncultured Bifidobacteriaceae bacterium | reverse complement strand
GCCCAGTGCCGCAATGGTTTTCTTTGGCCCGCCAAGCTTGGCAGTGATTTCACCGCACTCCGCCGCCGTGGAGGTGTCGCACCAAAGCTTGGCCGGGCGGATGACCTCGCCGTTCTTGTCGAGCGGCACAAAACCATGCTGCTGCCCGCTCACACCGATGGCGACGACTTCGCCGGCCTTCGCTTTGGCCTGCTTGAGCACGCCCTTGATGGCCTTGGCTGTGGCGTCGCGCCAAGTGTGCGGATGTTGCTCCTTCGCGCCGGGCGGAAGGTTGGGAATCAAGTTGTAGCTCTGCGACGCCGCGCCGAGGACTTTTCCGGATTTTGCCTCCACGACGAGCGCCTTGGTGGATTGCGTGCCGCTGTCAATGCCGATGAGAAGTTGTCGCATGGGATTGGTTTAACCACGAACCAAGGCAAAAAGACACGAAAAACTTTGCGGGCCGCCGCTTGGCGGCGCTCAGCCGCGAGGCGCCGAGAATTCCGGCCAGATCAATCGGTAATCGCCCGGCGCTGCTGCGATATCGGCAACCGTTAGAAACCGGAGGTTCTCCATGGTGTACGGCTGTTCGCGCGGCATGATCCATTCCTTGAACGCCGGCTGCACGACGAACACAAATTCGTCTTTCCGATCCTGGGCCAAGCCGAGGAGGGAACTGCCTTTGTATTCCTCGGCTTCGGACCGGGCGGTCAGCTGGAGGACGCATTTGTCCGGCCCCCACTCGATGTGGGTGCCATTGCAGGCATAGACCAACACGATCTTTTGCGCACTGATATGGCTGAGGTAGAAACCGTAGAAGTCTTCACCGCAAAGGTCCATGAGGCTTCGGATCTCTTGCGGCTCGAAGCTCAGGACTTCAAAGCGCCGGTTTTCAAACACGCGCGGCAAACTCAGACGAAGGTCCTGCGCCGCGATTCCGAGCCAGACGCCCAGGTGCCGGAAAATCTCCACGTTGATGCGCACTGCATCCGTCTCGCGAAACAGCGCGGTGATGGGATCAAGCCGAGGGTTGGAGGCAGCGGTTGGTCCAGGGGTTTCGACGACCTTGGGGGTCGTTGCCTTCGCGGACTGCGCATTCACTGCGGCTTCCTTGGGCCGTGCCGCCGGGAGCGATCTGCCTGCGGGCTTCGGTTCCTCTGCAGCCGCCGACTCCCCCGCGGGAAGCGGGACAGCCCCGACCGGTTCGCCGGCAGACGTGGATTGTGGCGCGGACACGGGCGGCTTCAAAGCGTTCGTCAACATGCGACTCGCTCGGCGCAACTCTTCGTCGGGACTGCGGAAGTCGAGGGAGAGGACTTCCTCCTGCTTGGTCTGCCGGTTCAGAATGCTCAACCGCCGGTGATCCAACGAAAGGCACACATCCAGATGCGGAAGAAAAATGCCGCCATGCTGGAACTCGGCGATGTTATGATGCGTGAATGCTTTCGCTCCAAGCGTCTGGCCGGTGGGCGTGACGCACTCCAGCCAGAGCAGCGCTTTGTTCGCCGGGTTGCGGACCACCCGCATCTCCACGACCTCCTCCGGGCGATCGCCGGCAATCTGCAACGCCTGCGCGTCGGCGCTGCCGCCGCTCCTGCGGATCAGGGGGTGATTGAGAATATGTTGGAGTTGGGCGGCGTTGATTCGCAGCAAATTGACGTCCGGGAGTTCGGCGATTTTTTCCTCGCCCAAATCGGGTCGGCGTCTTCGAAACAACAAGTAAGGTGGCGAAAGCAATAGGTGGATTCCGGGCTGGATCAAATCGCACCTCGCCGGATCTTGCAGAATGTCGAGGTTCTCCTGCGCCAGGTGCGCTTTGATTTCGAACGGGATGCCCGCGCGGATGATGGTGAAGTGAATGTCGAAACCGGTGCTGGCCGCACGGTTCTCCTTGATCTCGATCGCCACCGCCTTATCGGTCCGCGCTGTGACGGCGTAACGGGTATTGAGCGCTTCTTCGAGGCTTTTCGCGCCAGCCTCGCTGCACTCGTACCACGCGTCATCCATCTCGATGCCCCGCTGCAACGCATCCACATGATAGCGGTCGGGTTTGCGGATCAGCCCGCTGGCAATCAGCGTGGCGAGGCCGCGCAGGCCCGTTTCCTCCCGCTCGAGGCCCTGACCCCACTCGATGAGGATGTGCCCCCAGTGGTCCAGCTTCACTCTGAAATGTGGCCTGGCGGGTCCGGCTGGTGTGGAAGCTGGCACCGACTTATGAGCGACGGTGACTTCATGGCGTTTGCTGATCTCGTGCTCGAGTTTTGACGTACCTTCTGGATCGGCGATGCTGATTCTCGCGGCGTTGATCTCGACGCTGCCATCCGCAGACACATGAAAGCTTTGCGGCGCGTCGATCAGTCCACGCGCGACCCATTTGAAGTGGTCCACCTGCGTCCACGGTTTGCCGGGATCCAGGGCGACGACTTCGTTGCCCAGACTCAGTTTAAAGACCCAAATGTCCATGCTGGCGTGGTGCAGCTTGCCGACCTTGATCTTTTTTTCATCGCCGCCACCCGCCGTTACACCGACGAGAACCAATCCGGCGACAATGCCCGGAATGACGCCAGAACATGCCGCCGGCTCACTGGCAATCAGCATAAAAAACCCGCTGAATAGGAGCACCGGAACCAAAACAGCGACGAACCGACCGACCCTTGCCCGGGCTTTTCCGCTTCCAGCCTCCACGACAGGCGCCTTGGTGGATTGCGTGCCGCTGTCAATGCCAACGAGAAGTGTTCGCATGGCGATTTCTTAACCATGAATGCACGCGAATGCACACGAAAAAATTGGCTGCGTAGTGGCGTATCGCAGATGCCGCGCGGGCAGCCGGCTTGAAGCTTTCTGCGGTTACCAAACCCGTGGCATTTTGCCAAACGCCTCCTCGATGGATTCCACCGGGAAGAGTTGGTCGCGATTGCCGTAGAGGAACATCCTTGCGCTCTGGGCTGGGCTTTGGTTTGCGTTCGGTTTACGTTTGCCATCACTGCTTCCGCTGGTCAAACTGCCGGGCGTGCGGTCAAAGTGCGGGGCACGCCATGAACCAACAAAAACTTCTTTCGATTTTCAAATGGGTGGCGGCGGTTTGTTGCTTTTCCCAACTGGCATTGCCGGCCCTGGCTGACACAAATCAAATCCGCGTTCTGCTGGTCACCGGCCAGGATTGGCCCGGCCACCTCTGGCGCGAAACCGCGCCGGCGTTGCGCCAGTTGCTGGAACAGGACAAACGTTTCACAGTCCGCATCATCGAAGACCCGCACGCGTTGGATTCCGCGTCGTTGACGAACTACAACGCCGTGCTGCTGCACTTTCAGAACTGGCAGCAACCCGGTCCGGGTGTCGCGGCGCGCGAAAACTTGCGGCGCTTCGTCGAGATCGGCGGCGGGTTGATGAGTGTTCACTTCGCCTGCGGCGCGTGGTCGGGCGAATGGCCGGAGTTTGCCAATTTGATCGGGCGGGTCTGGGATCCCAAACTCCGGGGACACGACCAGCGGGGCAAATTCACCGTGCAGATCGTGGACCGCGAACACGCGGTCACGCGCGGCTTGAACGATTTCGAGACCGACGACGAGCTTTACACCTGCCTCGTGGGCGACGCGCCGATTCATCTGCTGGCGCAGGCGAAGTCCAAGGTGGACAACCGTGACCATCCGATGGCGTTCACGCGCACCTACGGCAAGGGGCGCGTCTTTCTGACGACGCTCGGCCACGACGTGAAGGCGTTCACGAATTCGTGCGTGCCGCAATTACTGCGGCAAGGTTGCGCGTGGGCGGCAGGGTCTGAGCGGTGAATACAGACCCAACGGCATTTTGAACGGTGAAGCGGCGTGAAGAGCCTGTGTGAAAAATTCCCGCTTACTTTGAACATGCCTGT
>CAYIOH010000452.1:0-3857 GCA_964364975.1 uncultured Bifidobacteriaceae bacterium | reverse complement strand
GTTGTCACATTCGTCACGCTGCAATTGTCGGTCGCCGTCACCGTGAAGGTTACGTTACTCCGAGAGCAAGCACCGTCGTCCGCCAACAAGACCAGGTCGGTTGGACAAGTGATGACGGGCGCGGTTTCATCCACAACGGTTACCGTCTGGCTGCACTGAGCAGTGTTGCCACAAGCGTCGGTCGCCTGCCAGGTGCGCGTCGCGACGAAGGTGTCGCCGCAGACGTTGTTCGTCGTGGTATTGGCGACAACAATCGAAACATTGCCGCAGCCGTCATTCGCGGTTGGCATGTCGAAATTCCAGGCCGCCCCCGCTTCGACCGTCTTGTTCGGGCTGCAGCTGATCCCCGGCGCCGTCGTGTCCACCACCGTCACTATTTGACTGCATTGCGCCGCGTTCCCGCACGCGTCCGTCGCCGTCCACGTCCGCGTCGCGCTCAACGTCTGCCCGCACAGCCCATTGGTCACCGTGTTGAGGATGGTCAGCGAATTTGAAGCGCTGCTGTCACTTGTCGTCGGAGTGTCAAACGTCCAGTCCGTTCCGCATTCCACCGTCTTGTTACTGGCGCAGACGATAGGTGGCTCGACGCAGCCCGAGGTGACGGTTGTCAGCCACTTCGAGGAGTTGTCCCCGTAGTTCGCATCGTCTTCGGAACTCAGAATCTGGGAAAAATTGGTGATGACGCGCCCGACCGGAGTCGTGAAGTTGATCTGAGCTTGAAAGGTAACTTGCCCGCTGTCATGGCCGGAAAGATTATTCAAATCCCAGAAAATCGTGTTGCCGAGCAAAGTGGCATTGCTGGTGAGGCTGTTGGTGTCCACAGTGATACCGGGTGGCACAATATCACTGATTTGGACTCCAACAGCAGTGTTGGTCAGCGCCTGGTTGGTATAGCTCAGAGTGTAGGTGATGATGCCGCCTTGGCGCGCGCTCGCCGGGCCGGTTTTGACGATAGCAAGATTGGGCTGGCCCGGGCCGGGGGCTGGTTTGTGGATTTGCAATTCACCCATGGACGCCGGGTCGCCGCCAAGCTTAAGTGAACTTCCGGTGTTGAGATGGCTGCCCGCCGCCAGCCGTGCGAAGAACCCGACGGACGCGACGTCGCTGTTGGTGACATTGATGGTGAAAGTGTATGACCAGTCGCCCGTTGTCGGAGCGAACAGCGTCGGCCCCGAAACGAACACGACGTTGGCGGAATTGGTAAAGCTATAGAAATTTTCGAATCCGGGCGTGATGCCGGTGATGTGTGGGAACGTAATCGTGAAGGTCTGATTATTAACAGGCCCGCTGGTGATACGCACGCGGCAAGGAATGTAATCGAGTTCCTGCCAGTTCTGGAGGTTGCCCGGGGACCAAATCCAAGTGTTGGTGTCGCCCTTGTTCTGGCCTTCCAAAGAGAATGGCCCAGCATGGCTGGCAACGCCTGTCAGCAAAAAAGTAACGACCGCGAGAAGAGCCGACCTCCAATTCGCATTCCCAGGATCGAAATTTGTTTCCTTCATTGTCGCCACACATGTTTATTCGTTATCAGTCCCATGCGTGCTCACGGTAGGTTGCAGCGACCCGAACCACAACCGGGGCAGTGCATGAACGTATGCCCGGACGGTATGCGGGATGACTCCCGAGGGAATCCCCGGGGAGACGAAATGGGAAGAACCGGAAAGGGAAGGCAGGGCGGTAGATTAAGGGTGACCGCCCGAAGAAAACGCGATCAGGAAGGCGTTTCGCGCTGCACCCAAGACGTGGCGTATTGCGTCAATTCCGCCGCGCCCTTCAAGTTCAGCTTCCGCTTGATCTGCTCGCGGTAGTATTCGACGGTCTTGACGCTTAAGTGCAGTTCGGCGGCGATTTCCTTGGTCTTCTTCCAACGACCGAGCAATTGAAAAACTTCGAGTTCGCGGTCGCTCAGACTTTTGACCGGTGATTCGTTGATGTCGGTCTGCCCGCGAACCTGCTGCTGGAGCATCCGCGCGGCCATTGCGTCGCTCACGTAAATGTTCCCCTCAAGCACCCGGCGAATGGCGGTGGGTATCTGTTCCAACGCCGATTGTTTCATCAGGTAGCCCAACGCGCCGGCACGGAAGGCGATTTCCGCGTACATGGTTTCGTCGTGCGCGCTGACCACCAACACCGGCAACCGCGGATGTCGCGCCTTGATGTTACGCATCAATTCCAGGCCGCTGCTGTCCTTGAGCGAAATGTCCGCGATCACCAGATCGGGCTTCAACGTCTCGATGGCGGTCAACGCTTTCGAGGCATCCTCCTCCTCGCCGCACACAACCAGGTCAGACTGCCGGTTGATGAGTTGCGCGATGCCGAAACGCACCACCGCATGGTCGTCCACCAACAGGATTCGCTTCCGGTTGTCCTTGACCACGGTTTGTTTCGTTTGTGCCATGTTTCGTCAATGCGCCTGCCGCACGCGGTTCATCTTGCCTCAACCGTCCGCGCGACGCAATGCGTATCACGCGCCGGAAATCTGACTTGGTCCTCTCGGACACCTGTGCAGCCGATGTGATTGTAAATGGGCTGTCAGGACGGGTCCGTCCCATTTAAGCTGCCGGAATGAAAAGTGAAGCCCCAACCCGGTCGGTGGAGCGATTGTTTCCGTTCGTCTTGCGCGCGCGGATTCTGCTCGTTGGCCGCGACACGTTGCGCACCAACAAGGGCAAGTTGCACTTCGTCCTGATCACCGAGGACATCTCGGAAACCGTCCGCGCGGAAATTCTGGAGGACTTCAAGCATTACCCGGTGGTGCAACATTACGGGCCGGCGGAGCTGGAGAAGTTTTTCGGCGTCAAAGGCGCGAAGACGATTGGCTTTACGAAGTCGGGCCTCGCCCAATCCATCTACGCCGAACTGAAGGAACACCGGATCAACCAGCCTGTGACGCCAGCGAAACCGTCCAAAGTGCCTCCAACTCCTGACGGCGGACGGGATGCTTCTTTGCAAAGACGCGATCAGCGGTGATCCGGGTTAGTTTCGGTTCAAACCAGGCTGCCGATTCGCCGCAATCGCAGGAACGGCTCACCCAGAGCGCGAGACTGCGCCAGGTCCACTTCGAATTCCGCCACCCAGTCGTTGTTTTCCTCCGGGTCAACGAGCATTTGCTGAACGCGCCAACTCTTTTTGTCTTCCGCCGGAACGACGTAGGTGTGCCGCACATTCCGCGCGTTCGGGTCGAGACAGATGTGATCGTGTTCGAGTTCGTAAGCTTCCACCGCCGCGTGCAAACGGCCCTCAGTCCACGGCTGGTCACCAGCATCCGCAGGTGAATTGAGGTTCGCAATGGCTTGCTCGTAATCCCCGATGACCAACCCGCGCAGGAACACAAAAATGCGATTCCGAATCGCCGCCGTGAACGCTTTGATGTCGCGCGTAACATCCAGCGCCGCTTCTTCCGCGCCGGGTGGACGCACTTCCTTCGATTCGGCGCGCTGGAAATTCGGGTCGCGCATTTTCTCCCATTCGTCGAGCAGGCTCGAATCCACCTGCCGGATCATCGAGCCGAGATAAAGTTCCATCTCGCGCACCTGATCGTTCTTGGCCGCGTCGGGAACATTCTGGGTGAGGACTTTGTAAACCCGGTTCAAGTGCCGGAGCAGTATTCCTTCGGCGCGCTGCAATTCGTAGTCCCGGATGTAATCGGAAAAAGAGCGGAACGATTCGAACATTTCCCGCGCGATGGATTTCGGGCGGATATTTTCCTGTCCGACCCACGGATGTTTGTCGGCGAAGGCGTTGAACGTCGAATAGATGAATTCCCGGTTCGGCTTCGGGTATTCCAGCTTCTCCAGTTCCTCCATCCGTTTGTCGTAGTCGAGACCTTCCATTTTCATCTCGGCCATCTTCTGATA
>CAYIOH010000451.1:0-3857 GCA_964364975.1 uncultured Bifidobacteriaceae bacterium | reverse complement strand
CGGGATTGGCTGAAACCATTGACCTGCGGGCTTGCGGCCGTTGAAGCGGCGTAAACGCCGCGCTCCAAGCTGGATTACGTTCGGGGGAACCTACCAGATGCACACGGCCGATCATTGTGGTTGAATTCAGTCTTGATATGAAGCGTGGCTTCAGGCGAAATGCTCCTTCGAACTGGCGTTATGGACTTAGTTGATATTCTTACTCAAGACAACATCCTCCCGGATATGTCGGCCGCCAATCGCTGGGAGGCGATTGACGAACTCATTAACAACCTCGTGGCCACGGGCAAAATCCAGGCCCAGCACCGCGAGGCCATCGTGGGCGTCGTGCGCAAGCGCGAGCAATCCATGAGCACGGGCATCGGGTTCGGCATCGGCATCCCGCACGCCTCGACGGACCTGATCACCGAGGTCGTTGGCGCGCTGGGCCGGTCCAAGAAAGGTTGCAATTTTGACGCGCTCGACAACCAGCCCGTGAATCTCGTCATGTTGTTCCTCGTCCCGCAGGGTCAATTTCAGAAACATCTCCACACGCTGGCGAACATCGCCAAGCTGCTGCACAAGGCGGAATTTCGCCAGGCGCTGGAACAGTCGCCGGACGCGGAGGCGATGTTGCGCATCATCAAGGACGGGGGTAAAATGTAATTCGTTTGCGGGGTGGGGCGCGTCACTCCGTGCGCGCCGCTCGTTCACTGATCATGTACGGCGCGCAGGTAGTGACACGCCCTACCTGTGCCAATGTTAATCCGTGTCCATCCTGGCAATCCGTGGTTAAATGAAATTCGTGCTGCCACACAAACAAATCGAACAACGATTGCAACAGGCCGTCCGCGCCGTGCTGCCGGACGCGGACCTGACCACGGTGCTCGTGCGCCCGTGTCCGGACGCGAAATTCGGTGATTACCAGAGCGCGGCACTCATGGCGCTGGCCAAACCGCGCAAATTGAATCCACGCCAGTTGGCCGGCGACGTTCTGGCGAAGCTGGACGTGAACGACGTTTGCGAGCCGGTGGAAATTGCGGGTGCGGGCTTTCTGAATTTTCGGCTGAAGAATTCCGCCCTCGTCGCGGCGCTGGCGGCGGCGGCGCGCGGCGAACATTTGTTTTTTGAGAAGACGACGCAGCCGCGCACCGTGGTCGTGGATTTCAGTGCGCCCAACGTCGCCAAGCCGATGCACGTGGGCCACATCCGCTCGACGATTCTCGGCGACAGTCTCGCGCGCACGTTGCGACTGCTCGGCCATCGTGTCATCACGGACAACCACCTCGGCGATTGGGGAACGCAGTTTGGGATGTTGCTCGTGGGCTGGAAGCGCGACCTGAACGCGGCGGCGCTCAAGTCCGACCCGCTCGCGGAAATGGAGCGGCTCTACAAGAAGTTCAGCGCCGAGTGCCAGGAAAATCCAGTCACCTTGGAGGCCGCCAAGCAGGAATTGGTGAAGCTCCAAGGCGGCGACGCCGAAAATCTTCGCATCTGGCGCGAGATGATCGCGCTCTCCCAGGCGCAATTCGACATGATCTACGCGCGGCTCGGCGTGAAGTTCGACCACACGCTCGGCGAGAGTTTCTACAACCCGCGCCTGCCTGCGTTGGTCGAGGAGCTGGTCGCCAAGGGCATCGCGAGAGAGAGCGAGGGCGCGCTGGCAATTTTCTTCGACGAGATCGCGCAGCTCAAGAAACAGCCGGCGCTCATTCGCAAGAGCGACGGCGGGTTCAATTACACCACCACCGACCTCGCCACGCTCGCTCACCGGCTGGAAACATGGCGGCCGGATGAAATCATCTACGTCACCGACGGGCGGCAGCAGTTGCATTTTCAACAAGTGTTCACCGCGTTTCAGAAGTGGCAATCGGCAATCGGCAATCGGCAATCGGCAATTCCCAAGCTCGCTCACGTGTGGTTCGGTTCCATCCTAGGCGAGGATGGCAAGCCGTTCAAAACGCGTTCGGGTGAAACGGTGAAACTGGCTGATCTGCTCGACGAAGCTGAGGAGCGCGCCTTCAAGGTCGTGTCCGAAAAAAATCCTGACCTGGCCAAGTCCGAGCGGCGCGAGGTGGCGCGCGTGGTGGGCCTCGGCGCGGTGAAATACGCCGACCTGATGCCGAACCGACAGAGCGATTACGTGTTTAGTTGGGACAAGATGCTGGCACTGAACGGCAATACCGCGCCCTACCTGCAATACGCTTACGCCCGAATCCGCAGCATTTTCCGGAAGGTAGAGGGAAAAATGAAGAACGAAGAAATCGTTCTGGCTGTGCCGGAAGAAATCGCGCTGGCGCGACAACTTTTGAATTTCGGCTTGGTACTTGAAGCTGCCGCCACGGAATACCGCCCCAACTTTATTTGCAATTACCTCTACGATCTTGCCGGTCTGTTCGCGCGGTTCTACGAATCGTGCCCGGTGCTCAAAGCGGAAGAGACCGGGCGCGCCTCACGACTGTTATTGTGCGACCTCACCGGCCGCGTTCTCGCTGCCGGTCTGGCCGTGCTGGGCATTGAAACGCTTGATAAGATGTAGCCGCCAAGCCAAGTCGAACATCGAAGCGGAATAAATTCCGCGCTCCGGCGTGGTTGCGGTTTTGCCGCGCTGTGTGGACGTTTGATCTTGACCGTAAAAACGCTCAGGAGTAAAGTCGGCGCGTGAGCACAGACGAAAAGCAACTCACTCTGAACCGCGCATCGGCAAGAAAGCGAATTCCCGAATTGCCTGCGCCACGAGCCCGCGCCGCGAGGCTGCGGCCGCTGCTGATGCTGCTCCTGTTGGCGCTGCCTGCCGTGGTGCAAGCCCAATTCACTTTCGTGACCAACAACGGCGCACTCACCATTACGGGCTACACCGGCCCCGGCAGTGCGGTGACCATCCCCGACGCGACCAATGGTCTGCCGGTCACCAGCATCGGAGACTATGCGTTCGAAAACAAAAGCAGCCTGACCAGCGTCGCGATCCCCAACAGCGTCACCAACATCGGAATATATGCGCTCTCTTTCTGCACCAGCCTGACCAACGTTTCGATCGGCAGCAGCGTCACCAGTATTGGAGTAAGCGCGTTCGCTGGCTGCACCAACCTGACTAATATCATGATCCCCAACGGCGTCACCAGCATCAGGGACAATACGTTCCGCGCCTGCTACAGTCTGACCAGCGTCACGATTGGCAACAGCGTCACTAACATCGGATATCAAGCGTTCGTTACCTGCTTCAACCTGACGGGAGTGTATTTCAAGGGGAACGCCCCCAGTGTTGGTTCGTATGTGTTCGGCGAGGACTTGAATGCGACCGTCTATTATTTGCCGGGCACTACGGGCTGGAACCCGCAGATACAAACCAGCGACGCCAGCTTTGGCGTGAGGACGAATCAGTTTGGGTTCAACATCACCTGGGCAACGAACATCGCCGTCGTGGTACAAGCCTGCACCAACCTGGCCAATCCCATCTGGTCTCCGGTGGGAACCAACACCCTCACCGGCGGCTTGTCCTATTTCAGCGATGCGCAGTGGACGAATTATCCCGCTCGTTTCTACCGCCTCGGAGCCACGACCCTTGGCGGTCGTCCCATCGCGCTGTGGCTGCCGCAGGTGCAGACCGGCGATGACAGCTTTGGCGTGCAGACGAATCAATTTGGGTTCAACATCAGTTGGGCCAGCGGCATGGCCGTCGCGGTGGACGCCTGCACGGACCTGGCCAATCCCATCTGGACTCCGCTGCAAACCAACACCCTCACCGGCGACACGCTCTATTTCAGCGACCCGCAGTGGACGAATTATCCCGGCCGTTTCTACCGCCTCCGCTGGCCGTGAGCGCGGGCGTAGCGGGGGTTGGTAGGGCGCGTCACTCCGTGCGCGCCGCAGGCAGGACA
>CAYIOH010000450.1:0-3858 GCA_964364975.1 uncultured Bifidobacteriaceae bacterium | reverse complement strand
CGCCAGCGGCGGAAAGATCTGGCTGCCCCAAAGCGGTCCGGTTACGCCCCGTTGGCGTTGACGGAGTATGGGGAAAAGCGAATGCATCCCGGCGAAGATGAAATAGAACGTCAGCGCCGCGTTGAGCAGTTCGTTGCTCAACGATTTGCCAGTCCACGCGGCGAGCAGTGCGAACACCGCGAGCCCGCCGATGGGCTGGGCGACGGCGGCTTCATCGTCCAGCAAAGCGAGCGCGGTCACGGCCAGGTCAATCAAGACAACAAAACCGAACATCAACCACGGCCTTTGAGCCAGCGGTGGGAACGTGAGAAACCAGGCGGTGAACATGAGTGCGACCGCCGCCAGTCCGAGCGCGCTGCCCGTGAGCCACCAAGTCAATTCCTTCCGTTGCTTCGCCCACCACGCGGCGACGAGGTAAAGCGCGTTGAATCCGAGCAGCACGGCCAGCGCGACCAGGATTTTGTTGCCCTCGAAATATTTCTCCGCAGTGAAGAACTGGCTCGCCCAGCCGATTTGCATTAAGGCTGTGCCGGCAGCCGCAAGCGCGGCGAGGAAAAACCAGCGGCGATTCAACGCCACCACGATGAGTCCCGCGTCAAGAATCGCGAGGTAGCCGAAAAGACCGAGCGGATTATCCTGGCCGGTCGAGAGCAGGTAGGGCGTGAGGAAGCCGCCCAACATGCCAAGGACAGCGACGACGAGCGCATTGAGCCGCACAGCAACGAAGAATGCGGTGGTTGTGATGAGGACCATCAGCAGGAACGTCGGAATCACACCGAAGAACTCGAAGTGGTAAATCGAGCGGCACGCAAAGGTGACTGCGTAGAGGATGACAACACCCGTGGCGCAGAGCGCCTGCGCGCCGACGATGTATTGCTTGCGGCGATGCAGCACAACGCCGCCCACGAGCAGGCCGAGGCCGGTGATGAATCCAAGCGCGACGCGCAGTTCCGGCGGGACCCAATTGTGCTCGAAGGAGTATTTGACGAAGAACGCGACGCCGAGAAACAACGCCAACCCGCCAATCCAAGCGAACATCTTCACGCCCATGAACTGTTCCCAGTTGACGGCGGGAATGGGTTTGCGCGGAGGTAGCGTCGCGGGTTTTGGCGTTGGATGTGTGACCGAAATCGGCGGTGGCGTGGCAATGGGTGGGACCACCAGCTGCACCTTGGGCATTACGATGGGCTGCGGCGGGACAGGTGGCTGCACCGGTCTTGGCGGCGCACTCTCTCTCGACGGTTGGAGAATCCCAGTTGCCACGGGCGGCGCTGCACTCGCTTCTGCGGCGGGAGTTGGCTTGGCCGCAGGGGCGGACTCTTTTTCGCTCTTCAGCCGGAAGACGTCTCGCTCCAGCGCGCCGAGTCGCCGGGATAGTTCCTCAATGCGGCGTTGCGACTGGACGGCGCGGGAGATGAGCCAGACACCGACTACGATCGGAACTCCGAGAACCAAGACAGCGACGAATACCCATTGCATAGATTTTCTGGTTTCAGCGAACGGTACGGCCTGGCTGCGCCCCAGTTGAAACCCGGCGCGTCATCGTGGCAAGCAGGATTATTCCGCCACGCCAGACCGAATTGAGTCGAAGGTCCTTTACCGCGTGCTCGTCCTGTTTGCTTGTCATGGCACAACTCTAGCGGTAAACGCGCATTGCGGTTAATTGAGAATTCTGTGGCGGTGATTGACAAAACCGATGCGCGCCCGCGCGACATTCGACTTTCATCACCGGGCCGCTCCGCTACATTCGACACATGAGTTCCGCCAACCCAATCCGCCGCCAGTTCGCCAGCGACAATTACGCGGGAGTCTGCCCCGAAGCGTGGGCGGCGATGACCGAGGCCAACGCGGGCCACGAAGTCAGTTACGGCGACGACACATGGACCCAACGCGCCTCCGACCTCATCCGCGAAATCTTCGAGCGAGACTGCGAAGTGTTCTTCGTCTTCAACGGCACGTCGGCCAACTCACTCTCACTCGCGGCGCTCTGCCGGCCTTATCACAGCATTTTTTGCCATGAACTGGCGCACGTGGAAGTGGCCGAGTGCGGCGCGCCGGAATTTTTTTCCAACGGCAGCAAAGTTCTCCTCCTCGGCGGCACGAACGGGAAAATCAATTCCGCCGAGATTGATCGCGCCGTGAACAAGCGCGGCGACATCCACTACCCTAAACCCCGCGTGCTCAGCCTCACACAGGCCACGGAGGTCGGCACGGTTTATTCGCTCGATGAATTGCGCGAGTTGGCCGGCGTGGCGCGGCGATTCGGATTGCGCGTTCACATGGACGGCGCGCGCTTCGCCAACGCCGTCGCCGCGCTCAATGTCGCGCCCGCGGACCTCACGTGGCGCGCGGGCGTGGACGTTCTTTGCTTCGGCATGACGAAAAACGGCATTGCGGTGGGCGAGGCGGTGGTGTTCTTCGACTGCAAACTGGCGCACGAATTTGATTACCGCTGCAAACAGGGCGGCCAGCTTGCGTCCAAGATGCGTTTCCTCTCCGCGCCGTGGGTTGGCATGTTGAAAGATGGCGCGTGGCTGCGTCATGCCAGGCACGCGAACGCGATGGCGAAGCGGCTCGAAGCTGGGTTGCGCGGAATTCCGAGCGTGCAAATCGCGTATCCGGTGGAATCCAACGGCGTATTCGTCAGAATCCCACCCGTCGCCGTGAAACAAATGCACGCGCTCGGCTGGAAGTTTTATACCGGCGTGGTCACGCCTGACGAATCCCGGCTCATGTGCAGTTGGGACACGACAGCGGAAGACGTGGACGCGTTTGTGGCGGATTTGAGAGGATTGGCGAAGGCCGTCTCTTAAACGCAGAATCCCCGCAATCCAACGCCGCGCAACTTTCGCTTCGAGTCCGTCCTCGTGATGCCGAGTTCGTGCGCGGCGAGCGGATTGGCGGTGTGAACCGGCTGGCCACCGAGGTGGACTTCGCCTTCATCGGCGACGCAGAAACCAGCGAGCATTTTGCAGAGGGTGCTTTTGCCCGCGCCGTTCTCGCCCATGAGCGCCGTGGCAACTGCCGCGCGCGACGCCGAAGCTCACGCCGTACAGCGTGAGCACGCCGGGGAAGCGTTTGGTGATGCCCTTAAACTGGATGAACGCCATTGCCGGCGGAATGTGTTCCCTGTTTGGAAGCGCGGCGCAAGAGAAAACACTTCCAAACAACTCAATCAGGAAATCAACCATGCCGAGCTGGTGCATGCGGTGTTTGCTGGAACACAGGTTGCGTCTCAGTAACCCATTGGGACGATGAATCCGTCGGTGTTTCCCTTAGGCCCACAAACTTCCATGTATTCAATGTCTCCTTTTTCCAAGGTATCCGAGATACGGGCGACACAACATTTTCCACAGAGCGAAATCGGCTTCGGATTCTTAGGCAGCAGTGTTTGTGAGATTCCGTTATCCAAGATTTCTAAAAAGTTGTCTCCCGTCAGACCGCTCGAATTGACCCACAGGTAATTTGCCTTCTGGCCGCACTCGTGGCACTGCGGTTCGATTCCGCCAAGAAGGCTTTGCGCATCTTTGCCAATTTTTGAATCCTTGAAAGCCGTATTCCACTCATTGATCTCCTGGAAGACAAAACAAGGCGGCCCAACAGCAGGCTGAATAACAACCGCACGCCCAAGGTAGCTTGTGTAGTCTTGTTCGAGTTGAGCAATCAGACATTTCCTGCAAAGCGGTTTCATCTTTTTCGGGTCTTCCTCGGAGTGTTGAGAATATCCGTATTGTGAATCGTGCTGCGATTTCGTTCCGCAAACAGCACAGACATTACTGACAGGCCACTTGGTGCCGCGCTTTACGTACACGAAGATTGCGACGACAATGAGCAGACAAATTACAACGATTAGGAATT
>CAYIOH010000449.1:0-3871 GCA_964364975.1 uncultured Bifidobacteriaceae bacterium | reverse complement strand
CGCACGTCCTGCGGCTGGTTGGCGGCCACGGCGGCTTCGAGTTGCTCGATCTGCGTGCCGGTTTGCTGGAGATAAAGCGTGGCCAATTCGCGCAAACTGTCCGCGCTGCCGTCCGTGAAATCGTTCAATCGTTCCATGTCCACCGGCAGCTCTTCGGCCGGCGCAACCGGCGCGGCCTCTCCGTCCGGCGCGGGCGCGGGCGCGGCAGCCGGTGCGGTCGCCAAAACTGCTTCCGTCCGGCTGGCCATCGCGCCCCAACGCTCGACGACCGTGCGGATGTCTTCCGGACGCACCGGCTTGGCGAGATAATCATCCATCCCGGCGGCGAGGCATTTCTCCCGGTCGCCCTGCATGGCGCTGGCGGTCATGGCAACGATGATGATCGGCGTTTTGTAATTCGGAAATTGCGCGATGTTTTTTTGCCGCTCACGAATCTGGCGCGTCGCTTCCAGCCCGTCCATGTTGGGCATGAGCACGTCCATGAAAATCAGGTCGTAGGCTTGACGGTCGAGTTGGGCCAGCGCTTCGACGCCATCGCCGGCCATGTCGGGGCGATAGCCCATTTGTTGCAGGAGCCGGAACGCGACTTTTTGGTTGATGGCGTTGTCGTCGCACAGCAACACGCGCAAGGGCAGGCGCGCGGCCAGCGAGGGGTCGAGTCTGGCCGGACCGGAAGGCCCCTTCGCGACTGGTTTGGCAGTGCCGGAGACGACGCGCACGAGTGATTCAAAAAGTTGCGCCGGCTTGAGTGGTTTGGTCAGGCAACTGGCGAACGCCGCCCTCGCGAAATCGGGATGATCGGTATGCACGCCCATCGAAGTGAGCAGCACGAGCGGCATCGTCATGGCCCGGGGCAGTTTGCGAATTTCACTGGCGAGCATCAGGCCATCCATGCCGGGCATCTGCATGTCGAGGATCGCCAGGTCAAAGTGTTCGCCGGCCCGCAACCATTCGAGCGCCTGCTGGGCGCTGTGGACGCCGCGGGCAATCATGCCCCATTTGGTGGTCTGAAGCGTCAGGATTCGGCAGTTCGTCACGTTGTCGTCCACGATCAACAGGCGCAGGTTGGCCAGTTGTGGCTGCTTGCCTTCCAGCGCGTAACGCGCGGCCTGTGGCGCGGCATGGAACGGCAGCGTAAAATGAAACGTCGAGCCTTTGTCCGGCAGACTCTCGGCCCACATCTTGCCGCCCATCAATTCCACCAACCGCTTGCTGATGGCCAGGCCCAATCCCGTGCCGCCGTAATGGCGCGTGGTCGAAGCATCCGCCTGCGTGAAGGGTCGGAACAGTCGCGCGAGACGGTCCACCGGAATGCCGATGCCCGTGTCGCGGATGGTAAAATGCAGATGCCATGGCCGCGCCGCACCCTCACGCGGTTCGGGGGCGGAGAGAATTCTAACGTTTGCCACCACTTCACCCTGCGCGGTGAACTTGACGGCGTTGCCGAGGAGGTTGACCAGCACCTGCCGCAAACGCGTCACGTCGCCCAGCACCTGCGCGGGGATGCCGTCTTCGATCTGGTAGGCGAGGTCGAGCTTCTTTTCCGCCGCCGTGGGGGCGAGCAAATCCAGGGCGTCCTCGATGGCCGCGCGCAAATCGAGCGGGTGGGTCTCCAGTTCCAGCTTGCCCGATTCGATTTTTGAAAAATCCAGAATGTCATTGATGATCGTCAACAATGCGTCGCTGCCGGCGTAAATGGTTTCCACGTAACCGCGCTGCTCGTGCGTGAGCGGTGTCTCCAGCAGCAGGCTGGACATGGCGATGACGCCGTTCATGGGCGTGCGGATTTCGTGGCTCATGTTGGCGAGGAACTCCGCCTTGGCGCGCGCGGCGGTTTCGGCGGTCACGCGGGCAGCGGTCAATTCGCGATTGGTCTGGCTCAATTCATCCGCCAGCCGTTTGGCGCGCAGCGCGGCGCAAACCCGCGCGCGGAGTTCGGCGGATTCAAATGGCTTGGTGAGATAATCGGTAGCGCCCAACTCAAACCCGCGCACCTTGTCGCTCGTGGCGTTCCACGCCGTGAGCACGATTACCGGGAGGTGTTGCGTCTCCGGTGCCTCGCGCAGTTGCCGCAAAAACTCGAAGCCGTTCGTGCCCGGCAGTCCGAGGTCGAGCAGAACGAGGTCAAAATGCGAGTCCCGCACCAGCCCCATCGCGTCGGCCACGTTCGTGGCGTGTGAGAGCGAGATGTTGGCGTCTTGCAAGAGCGCGGTGAGCAACTCCGGCAATTTCAGGTCGTCTTCGACCAGCAGGACTTGCGACGCGGGCAAGTTCATAATCTGATATTGTTCAAACACTGGTTCATCGGTCAAACGGGCACGAATCAGTGATTTCCAGCACATTCAACACCAACTCCCGCCGAAAGACCACTGCGTATTTTGGGAATCGCATAGGCGTCGGGTTTGTTCCTGATTCGAGACGCTTTGGGCGGCGCGGGATTTCGGAGCGCACAATCGTCGCCGTCCGCCGCGCGTGACCTTGGCTTGAAACGAGACAAATTCTTTCGGCTTCAAGACAGTCACCACGCAAAGAAGCATTGCCACGCCCGACCCAAGCCCCGTATAAAAACGGCATGGTTCAAACGGTGCTCAACCCCGGGCCGGTGGCTGATGTGTCCCCGATGCGCGACACGTACCTCAAAGCGTTTCGCCTGATGCTGCTAGCGCGCGTGCTGGATGACAAATTCGCCAGCCTTTATCGCGCCGGCAAAATTCACGGCGGCGTTTTCCTCGGACGCGGTCAGGAAGCGTTGAGCGTCGCCACCGGCCTAGCGTTGCGCGAGGGAGATATTTTCGCGCCGTTGATTCGCGATCAAGCCGGGCGGCTGGCTTTCGGCGAAACGATACTCGACGCGGTGCGCACTTATTTCGGATCGGCCCTCGGCCCGATGCGCGGGCGCGATGGCAATGTCCATCGGGGCCGGCCGCAACAAGGTCTCCTGCCGATGATCAGTCATCTGGGTGCGATGATTTCCGTCGTCAACGGCGCGCTGTTCGCCCGGCGCATGAAAGGCATCCAAGGCACCGTGGGTGTGGCATCCATCGGGGATGGTGCGACCTCGACCGGCGCGTTTCACGAAGCTTTGAACCAGGCCGCCGTGGAGAAACTTCCGCTCGTGCTCATCGTGGCGGACAATCAATACGCCTATTCCACCCCGACCTCGAGCCAGTTTGCGTGCAAGTCCTTGCTCGACCGCGCGGCGGGTTACGGAGTCGAAGGCCACGGCGTGGATGGAACGGATTTGTCCGCCTGCCTGAAAGTCGTGGGCGACGCGGTCAGCCGCGCACGGAACGGCCACGGGGCGCAACTGATCGTTGCCCGGCTGCTGCGTCTCTGCGGCCACGGCGAACATGACGCGGCTGAATACGTGGACGCGAAGTTGAAAAGTTCGCCCGTCGGCCGTGATTGCCTGAAGGTCGCCGAGGAGTTTTTGCTGCAACAAACCTGGGCCGATGCCGCCACGCTGTCCACCTGGCGTGCCGAGACGGCGCATACCGTCGAAGAAGCCGTCGCGAAAGTACAGCGCGAACCGGCCCCCGACCCGTTCACGGAAACCTGGCACGCACTGGCGTCCAAACACCTCGGCGAAGTTTATGACGAACCCGGCAACCCAGCGACGGGAATTTGAAAAGCAAGTTTGAAGGATGAATTATGAATGATGAAACCCGCAAATCGCGCTTCCTGCAATTGGAAAACTTCATCCTTCATCCTTCATCCTTCATCCTTCCAGTATCGTGAGCATCACCTACCTCGAAGCCATCCGTGAAGCACAGGCCCGCGCTTTGGCTGACGATCCGCGCGTGTTCATTTACGGCCAGTACGTGGGCGCGTTCGTCGGCCCATTAAAGGCCACTAAAAAACTAGCCAATGA
>CAYIOH010000448.1:0-3882 GCA_964364975.1 uncultured Bifidobacteriaceae bacterium | reverse complement strand
ATGAGCATCCTAAATAGGTTTCCCATAGGCAAGCCGGGCGGTTTGTGTGGCATCTTCACGGTGCTTTTGCTTGTGGGGCTTGCGTTTGAAGGCCGGGCGACGATTTACACTCTTACGGACGGCGATTCTTCGGTGTTGGTGAACGATGCGTCGGGCAGTGGTAGCGCGTATAACTGGACAGTCGGCGGGGTAAACCAATTGAACAACCAATGGTTTTACTATCGAATTGGGAGCGGGGCCCAAGAGTATGCGATTGACAGCATAAGCGCCCCGGTGAGCAGTCCGACAGGTCTTAATGGACTGACCACGACTTACGCTAATTCGATCATCAGCGTTCAAGTCTATTTTTCTTTAGTGGACAGTCTCAATCCAGGTCAGTCTCAGTTTAACCAGGTAGTGACCGTGAACAATCTGTCCGGAGCTTCGATGAGTTTGAACCTCTTTCAGTACTCAGATTACAATTTGGGAGGTGATTCCAATGACCAGAGCGCTCAGTTCTATGCGTCTGGCGGCAAATACCGCAATCTTGTTCAGACTGATGGCGGTTGGACCCTCACAGAGACCGTCAACCCCCCCATTTCGCCCTCGACGACAGTCCGCGTGGCGGCGGTGTCGGACGGTTCAATCCTGACCAGTCTTACAGACGGAAGTGTTACAACTTTGCCTAACGATACCAGCGAGGGGACGGGAGACATTACCTATGCCTTCCAATGGCAGAGCACGATTGCAGCGGGAGGCTCGCTTCAGCTCAGCAAGTTGCAGGGCGTGGTTCTGGTGCCTGAGCCTTCGACCTTGGCGTTGATTTCCTTGGGTGGTTGTTTCATCGTGGGTATGCTGAAGCGGCGACGGGCAGTTTAGCTACTGCTCGAACCATGGCAGGTTCGGAATGCAGTGCAAAAGACGCAAAAGAAATGGCTTGACTTGCGTTGGTTAAAAGTGTAAAGAAAGCCAAATTTGAAGTCAGAGTATCAACAAACAACGCAGTAATCTATAATACTTATGAAGGGCAACATACTTTCCGTGATCAAACGTAACAGCATGACTTTACTGGGTGCAGCCATGATTGTGTCAGTTATGGCAGTGCCCACCCAAAGCTTGGCCCAAATTGTTCCGCTGAGTTCTGGGAACTCTACGGCGACGGTAGATCTTGGTACCAGTGCTGGGATGAATAGTTGGGTCGTCGATGGCGGCAACCACCTCAACCAGCAATGGTTTTGGTATCGAGTCGGCAGCGGCGGTTTGGCGGCGCCCATCAACACAATAGGAACGCTAAGTTATACGACCACTGGCACCGACACACTTGCTGCCACTTACGCAGGCGCGACGTTTGACCTTAAGATCACATATAAATTGACCGGGGGCGCCATTTCATCCGGGACTTCCGATATTCTTGAATCAATAATGGTAAACAACCATTCGGGTGGCACTCTCAATTTTTCCCTGTTTCAGTATTCCGATTTCAACCTGGGCGGTACCGCTGGCGGTGACAGCGTTGAAGTTTTTTACAATGGCTTCAGCGGTTATGACTTTGCATCCCAAACCGAGGGGCTGACCGAGATCGGCGAGACGATCACGTCCCCGGCGGCTAACCGGGCAGAGACCGCATTGTATGATGCCACGCTGGTCAGTCTCACTACAGTTGCGGGCTACAATCTCAATAACACGCTTACAGCAGGGCCGGGGGATGTAACCTGGTCGCTACAATGGGATAAGGTTATCGGGGATGGTTTGAGCCTTGATGTTTTCAAGGACAAAGGATTGTACGTCACTCCAATCCCGGAGCCTTCTGCCATGGCGCTTGTCGCTTTGGGCTTGTGCGCTTTGGGAATTGCGCGGCGGCGTCAATAATTCGCATGTAAAAGTTTCGCTTCGTTAAGCGAAGCGCGGGCATAGGCCGGTCAATGCGACCGGCCTTTCTTTTTGTGTGGTTGTGAAGTAAATATTCACTTGTGAAGATTTTGCCATGTTATGGCGCGAGTGGCCTGTTGGCGGCAACGGCGTAAATGTATGGGTAGCATTATTCACCGAGGATTGGTGGGAATAGTTCTACTGAACTGCGTGGTGTTCAACGCGCAAGCTGGCGGCAGCGGCCTGAACACAGTTGTGGTTGTCAACCAGAGCAGTTCGAATTCGTGCGAATTGGGCAATTATTTTTGTGAGCGCCGATCTGTGCCACCGGAAAATGTGTTACGCATTTACTGGCCAGGGACCAACACGGCGTGGACCAGTAACGACTTCCAAACCGTTCTGCTGACGCCCTTGCTGGACATGCTGGCCGCGCGTCAGTTGACCAACCAGATAGATTATGTGGTCCTCTCGATGGACATTCCCTTTCAAACAAGCTTTGGCTCCGTCATCAATGGTACAACGTCGGCTCTGTTTTACGGACTGAAGTCCGCCAGTGGAATCGAGAACAGCTATGCGGCCAGTGAGGCAATCTTCAATCAGGCCAAGCCCGCCACTGCGCCCGGATTCTCCTTTCTCACCACCATGATCACGGCGGATTCGCTCGTCCAGGCGAAGCACCTGGTGGATCAGGGTGTTTCCAGCGACGGAAAGTATCCTTCGCAGCCAGTGGTTCTGGCAAAGAGTTCGGACACGGCCCGCAATCTCCGTCATACTTACTTCGACAACGCCATTTTCAATGTGAAAGTTCGCGGCGTATCCTCGATCCTGCGTACCAACTCCGATTCACTTGGAGGTCAAACCGGTTTTCTGGGTTATGAAACCGGTTTGGCTGCATTCAGCCTCCCGCCCGGTACGTTCGTGGCCGGCTCCATTGCCGACAGCATGACATCCTACGGCGGCATTATTTTCGGGCCAAATTCTCAGACCAACTTGCTGGCCTTTATCAACGCGGGAGCGGCGGGCAGTTATGGCACCGTCGCAGAGCCGTTGACCGACACAGAAAAATTTCCCAACCCACAGGTTTACTTTTACCAGGCGCGCGGCTTCAGCCTGGCCGAATGCTATTATCAGAGCATCAACGCGCCGTATCTTGGGCTTATCGTGGCCGAGCCGCTGGCCGCGCCGTTTGCTGCCACAGGTTCCGGTGCATGGGGCACGAACGTTCCCAACTCGGTCTTAAGCAACACATCCACGCTTTCGGTGCAGTTCTATGCTGCCAATGGAAAACCTCCTCTGCAGAAGGTTGATTTGTTCGTAGACGGCAAGTATTTCAGCACGCTGACCAATCTGTCTTCGAGTCCCGGGAATCAGTTGACCGTCACGCTGAAGGGTTATCCCATCACTTACACGGTTCTCACCAACGACACGCTGGGCACGGTGGCGGCCGGGCTGGCGGCGTTGATCAACACTCCGGCGGCCTCCAACGCCACACAGGTGAAGGCCGTGGTTTATGGCAATCGGATAGAACTGCAGTTCACCGCGGTCGATCCCTTGACTGTCCCTTTCTACTTTACCGACACTACTCCCACGAACACACCTGGCCTTTCTTACCTGGTCCAAAGCCTGCCTTATTCGTTCCCACCCCAAATGATGCCGACCGCTCCGGACAGCAGCGGTGTTTTCAAGATGGATGTAGGAATCCCGAGCACCCTGTCGTATGTCATCCAGGCAACCACGAATTTCGTGGACTGGCAGCCCGTTCTTACCAATGACGTGCCAGGGGTGCTGAAATTTCAAGATGCTGACTCGACGAATTATCCCGCGCGTTTCTACCGCATGACATGGCCGGATCCTGCTCAGCCTCCGGAACTGTCGGCACCGGGCATTGATGTTGACGGCGCGTTCCGGATGCATGTGGAAAGCGTGCCGGGCCTGCCTTGCGGGATTGAGGCTACCACCAACTTTGCCGACTGGTCACCCGTTTTCACCAACGAATTCGGTGGATCAACGGATTTTGTTGATGCTGGCGCTTTG
>CAYIOH010000447.1:0-3920 GCA_964364975.1 uncultured Bifidobacteriaceae bacterium | reverse complement strand
CGAATACAACGGCATGGCGGCAAAAAGCACCAACGCCACCGTCAACGGTGCCCGCGAGCGTTTCAGGAGGATGCTCGCCGTGAAAATCAGGGTGGAAGCCAGCAGGATCAAGCCGGCAAAAATTGGCAGAGCGAATTGGTCTTTATCGAAGGATTTTTGGATGGCATGAAAGAACAATTGAAGCGGACTTAGGTGGGAGTTTTCGGGCACGAACGACTGGGTGGCGCTGGCCAGTGAGTAAAGCGCGAGCAGAGTCGCAATGGCCCCGCCACCCCAGCACCAGGTTCGATAGCGTAGGTACTGCGTCGCCAGCGAGGCCGCGATCAAGGTCAGCCCGTAGCCCACACCCATGGCCACCATGACGTGCGACGCGGTGAAGAACACGCGGATGAGTTCGCGCGCCGCGCGGTCTGGGGGCGGGTTGAGCAGCAGGAGCAGGAGCGGTCCTAACGTGATGAAGATGGCGGTGACACCCAGCGTCCACGCGCGCTCGCGCGTCTGCATCCGGCGATAGTAGAGAAACATCACCACCGCTATTAACAGGTAAACCAGATTGAATTCATCGTTCAACCCTTCGAGGTACATCCACATCTGTTTCGCATAGGTTGTGGTGAAGCTCACAGCGATCTCGATGGCGTTGTCACCGGCGCCGGAAGTCGGGTGTATCTTCTCATATTGGCCGCGGGTGAACGCGTGGAAAAACCCTTCCACCGTGCGTGGATAACCCCATTGCATGGGCGGGTTGGTCATGCCCGCCAGCGGCATGTAAAGGTAGCAGGCGGTGCCAACAATCCAACTGCCGCCGCACGCAAGCGTGGCCAGCCACTCCTTGGAAAGCGATTTCGTTTTTCGAATCAGGTGGATAAACGCCCCAATCGCGCCGAGGCCCACCACGTTGACGAGGAACAGCCCTCCCTTGGAATCCTCGAACACGGTCACGTAGCTGGTGATCGCGCAGATCATCAACAGGACATAGCCGATGGCGCAAACCATCGCGAGGTCGCGCGCAAATTCAATCGCCTTTTTCTTCGTGACGATCACCTGCCAGATCCAGATTGCCGCCGAACTGATTCCGATTATCCAGTAAATCACCAACACCGGCAGGTTCCCGGTCAGGACGGAGAAGTTCATCACCAGTCCGCCAACAAAACAAACCACGTTCCAAAAGAATATTTCGCGGGCGAGCTTGGGTTGAACCACCAGGATCATTGCCTCCATGCCCAGCGCAACGACCAGCAACGATTGGTGGTTATTGAAGCAGATGCCGTGCATGAAGAAGGCCAGGTACAGATAACGGTACTGGTTCGGCGCATAAGTCCACCGCAGGAGTCCCAGCATCACGCCCATCAACGACAACACGCCGAAGGAGTAAACCTCCACGATGACGGATTGGCTCCACATGTAGCCGTTGAAACCCAGCAACATGGCCGCGACAAACCCTGACACCACGCAAATGGCGTTTTCCCAGCGCCGGTCAATGTTTTTCAATTCCGCGATGCCTTCGATCATCATGCTGCTGCCGCGCGACACGAGTAAGCCCAGCAAACCGCAGGCAACCGCCGCCGCAGTGGCTTCGCCCAGCGCCACGCGCCAGGCGATGTTCTTGAACGGCAGGAGAACCGTCCATAGCCAGGTGTAAATCGTCCAGACTGGGTAGCCCGGCGGATGCGGAATGCCGGCGTAAAACGAACCCACCGCGAGTTCGCCGGAGTCCTCCAACCCCAGGTCCGGCGCGAGCGTCAGGTAGTAGCCGAGCCAGACCAGCAACGTCGTCACCCCAAACGTAAACCAGTCAATCGGCCGAAACAACGGTGGTGTGCGGATGGGTTGAACGGTGGGTTTTGAGGGTGGCGCGACGGCGGCAGGTTGATTTGCGCCGGCGTTTTTTTTTGCTTTTCCGTTGCTCATTTTGCTACGGGTCAATTATCGGATGTGGCCAAATTAGGGCCAGAACTTGTGGATAACACAGCACTTTGTCCAATTAAAAAGCAATCCATTCTGGAACACGAACCGGCCTCCAGTGGCCCGATGAAATCGTGCTTTGATCAGTGGATCAAGTTCGTCGGTGAAAGAAATCCACCGCTCGATGCCTTGGGAAACGTTTCCAGTTGGTTGTGCGTGCGCTGGAAGCTGCCGGGCAGATAGGCGGCGTAGCTCTGGTTGCTCAAGACCAACGCCACCAGTCCTCCGGATGGCAGCGAACCGGACAAGGTCGCGGTGCTTTGCGGGTTCAAAATCAGACCCGCAAAAAGCAGGCAGGCTGCGGCGGACGCAAACCAGCCGGCAAGCATCGCCGGCCTTGGCCCTGCCGTCACGCGCCGGAACAGCCGACGCTCAAGCGCGGCCGACGGGCGGCGGAGTGTCCAGGATCGCAATTGCGTTTCCAACGGATTCGTCTCGTTCATAAACTTCTCCTTTCAAACAGGCCCGCAACTTTTCCAAGCCGTAGCGATAACGCCCGGCCGCAGTGTTCGGCGAAACGTCGAGCAGTTCGCCGATTTCCTCGAAGGTATATTCGTGCCAGATCTTCAAAACAATCACCTCGCGTTGCGCCGCGGGAAGTCCGGCCAGACACCGCATGGCGGCGCGTTCTTCTGGCGTCTCGCCCTCCATCCGCTCGAACCACCGCTGCGATTCCCATTCGCGCGTCACCCGCCGCCAGAACGAGCGGCGATAGTTCAACGCGCGATTCCGGAAGCTGCGCACGCAATACCGTTCCGGTTCCTCCGGCGGATCGGCGCGTTGCAGCAGCGCCAGAAACGTCTCCTGAACCACGTCCTCGGCCTCGCTGTGCCCAAGACCCAGCGCGCGACCGTAAAGGATCAGTTCGGCCGCTTTCGCTCGGTACAACCTCTCGCACCAGGCGGGTGGTTTGTGGTCCGCGTTCACAATTCAAACCATAGACACCGGTGGGCGTGGATTTGTATAAACTTTTTTTGGGGAAAGAGTTGGAGTCCACGCTTTAGCGTGCCCGGACAAGCTCAAGCTTGAACTCCAGCGGTCACCCCCACCCGAGCAGTCGCCCACCTTGATAGGTCACAAACGCGAGAACCCAGGCGAGAATTCCCATGTAAAGCCATTGGAAGAACGGCCACTTCCAGGAATTCGTCTCACGCCGCACCACGGCCACAGTGCTCACGCATTGCAGCGCGAACACGTAAAACACCATCAACGCCACGGCCACCAAAGTCGTATAGACCGGCGTGCCGTCTGGGCGTTTCTGTTCGCGCAGCGTTTGGGCCAGACTGCTCGTGGTTGAGTTCGCATCATCGTTGCCCACGTTATAGACCGTGGACATGGTACTGACAAAAACCTCGCGCGCGGCAAACGACGCCACGATGCCGATGCCCATCTTCCAATCAAAGCCCAGCGGGGCTATGGCCGGTTCGATGGCGCGCCCAAGATAGCCGGCGAAACTGTGCCGAAGTTTTTCTCCCGCAATTTCACTCTCGGTCAACTGCGGTGATGCGGATGCAACCGTTGCAACGCTTTCACGTTTTAACGTTGTAACGTCCGTTTTCGGATACGTTGCCAGAAACCAAAGCAGGATGTTGATGCCCAGAATCACCGTGCCCGCCCGGCGGAGAAAAAGCCGCGACCGATCCCACATGTGCCGCACCACCACCCGGAGCAGTGGGCGTTTGTAAGGCGGCAGTTCCATGATGAGCATCGGCGCTTCGCCTTTGAGCAAAGTCTTCTTGAACACCCACGCCATCAGCAATGCCACGACCGTGCCGAGCAAATACATGGACAGCATCGTGAGGCCGGTGAGTTTCAGGAAGCCGAGGATTTTCCGGTCGGGAATGCATGCCGCAATGAGCAACGTATAGACCGGCAACCGCGCCGAGCAACTCATCAGCGGCGCGACGAGGATGGTCACGAGCCGGTCTTTCGGCGTCTCAATCGTGCGCGTGGCCATG
>CAYIOH010000446.1:0-3934 GCA_964364975.1 uncultured Bifidobacteriaceae bacterium | reverse complement strand
GGCCGTGGCGATCTGCACACTGAAATCCCGGCGGTAACGCGTGAATTCCCGCAAATCGTAAATCAACTGGCGTTCTGCCTGCGTGAGCGCCTCCATCTGCTGCTTGTAACCCGCGTCGCGCAACAATGGCCGCGTGAACTGCGCGCTCAGTTGCGATGAGACAAGCAGCCGCGGGTCACCGGTGACGAAGCGCAGAAAATCCGCGCTGAACGCCGTCGTCAGCCGGCCCACGCCACGGATCAGCCAGCTCGCGCCCACGTCTCCAGATGCATTCACACGCTGTTGCTCGACGAGATTGTCACTGAGCACGGGCTTGATCTCGCCGGTGACCTCGTCAATCTCGTAACGCAGGGCCTGTTCGGTTTGTCCCGAAAACGTGCCGCTACCGCTGCCGGAAAAGATCGGCGTGAATTGATGCCGGGCGAACGTGGTCGAGAGCGCGGAGAGATAAAGTTGTTCCTTGCGCGACTGGTAGGCCCGGCTGTGCTCCACCGCGATGGCCAGCGCATCCTCCAACCGCAGCATCCGTGCGCCGCGTTCGCGTTCTCCGTCCGAACCGAGGAAATCGAACACGTTCGTCGTCACCGGCAATGCAGCGAGGGCCAGCGTGTTCGTCTGCTCGATGGTGAACTTACGGTCCATGTTGGGGACAAGCGGCGTTTTCTCCTTGATGATGCCGTAAGCCGCGCGGTCAGCGCTCTTGCGATAGTGCGCGGTCATGCAACCTGCCAGCGCCAGCGCACACAGCGCCGCCAGCCAGAGTCTTGACGGTTTAAGCGACTTCATGCTTTGAGAACCAGGATAACTCCCGGCTGCGACTCGCGGCTCACATTGCATTAACAGAGTACGTTGGGAAAGTCTCAACAAAAGCTCATTCTTGCAGACAAAACGATGGCGGTTGTCATTGGCCGTGCCTTCCCAAGTCATCTTCCAATGCAGGTTTCCATTGCCAAACGCATTTACACGGCGGAGATTGGGGGCGGCGGCTCTTGAAAGCGAAAAGCGACAGGACAAGCCCGGCCCGGCCATGAAAATTCCAATCACATTCTTCGCACCGGCGGAACGGAAGCCGATCGAAGTTGTTCACCGGCAGGCTGGGAGCTTCAGCAAATTACCGCTCGCCCGGACCTTCCTCAACGCGGCATTGAACTACCTCTTTGTTTTGAACGCGCAACGGCAAATCGTGATGGCCAGCGAAAACGTCCTGGAACTGGTGCCGGACAAGACGATGGATCAAATCGTGGGCCTGCGTCCGGGCGAGGCGCTGGGGTGCGTCCACGCTTACGAGTGCGAGAGCGGCTGTGGCACAAGCCGGTTCTGCCGCCAATGTCTCGCGGTAAAGGTCATTCTGAGCGGATTGGCTGGCAGTCGGGATTTGGCGGAGTGCCGCCTGACCCGTGTGGTCAACGGCCGCGAAATCGCCCTGGAACTGGAGGTGCTGGCGACGCCGTTGATGCTCGATAACGAGCGATACACACTACTGACGGTAGCGGAGATCAGCCATAAGAAGCCGTGACGGTGCGGTAAAGCCACGTCTGGTCATGGACGGTGACGTTCGTGAAATCAATTTACGGAAGCCGCGCGCGAAAGCCAGTCGGGTTCAGCGCACGGTGTTTTTCATCTGGCGGACTTTGTCTTCGATGCGCTGATAAAGCGGGTGTTTGCGCAATTTGCGCAGGTCGGGGTCTTTGGCCAGCCAGTTGAAGTCGCGGTAGCCGAGGCTCAGGGCTTTTTCCAGCGCCTCGGCGGCGCGGTCGAATTGCTCGGTGAGCGAGTAACTGCAGGCGAGATTGTAGAAGACCAGCGGACTGGTGGGTTCCAGGCGCGAAAGACGTTCATCCACCCGGAGGCCCTCGACAAAGCGGCCGCGCTGCGTGTAATGGTCGCCCAGCAATTGCAACGCGTCCACGTAGCCGGGGTCGCGCCGCACGAGGCCCTCGATGAATTCAATCCGCACGTCGAGATCCCTCTGTTCTGCTGGGGTCATCTTTTTTCTGGCACTGCTTCTTACCGGCATACGACGGAATAGAGTGTTTCGCAGTCGCGAGGTCAAGTCAAGCGAGGCGCGGGAGTTTTCCGGCACGCCGGTGCGGGGTCGTTGAGCCTTACTCCAGCGTCCGCGCCACCGCTTCGAATACCGCCTCGACCGTGACCGATGCCATGCACCGCGCCAGTTCCTCGTCCGTTCCACGAATGCCGCGCCCGTCGTAGCGGTAATACTCCAAGCCACGTCCCGCCACCGCCGGGTTGCGGACGAGCGTGAACGGATTGCCATACGGCTCGATGGTTTTGTTCCACGTGGGCGTTTCGATGACAACCTGGCCCGGCACTTTCATGGCCGCCGCGATGTGCATCAGCGCGGTGTCCACGCTCAGAAAGGCGGCGCAGCGCTTCACCAATGCCGCGGCTTGACGGAGGTCCTTGGTTTGCGGATGGAAGACGTGGCCGGAATTACCTTCGGCCAGCACCCGCCTGATGTCCTGCTCCTCCTCCGGGCCGCCGAACAGCAGCACGGCCACTTCCGGTCGCGCGCGGATCAGCTTCTGGATGACTTCGATGTAGTGCGCGAGCGGCCAGCGGCGTCGCGCGAGATTTTTCGTGCCGCCGGAGCCGACATGCACGCCCAAGAGCAGCCGCCCGGAAAGTTTTTTCTCCGCGAGAAAACCCTCCGCCCACGCGTGCTCCGCCGGCGTAAGAAAGATTTCGTAGCCCGGCTGGGGCAATCGTTGTTTGGCGCCCAGCAATTCCAGCAGCGCCAGATTGTTTTCGATGCTGTGCCGCGAGTAATCCTGCGGGAGGGAGCGGTTCACCAGCAGCCGATCGAGCGGCGTGGCGTGGTCGTAACGATGGCTGAGACGCGTGCGCGCGCCGATGATGCGCGCCACGAGCCGGTAGTGAATGCGGCTTTGCGGGTGGGTGTTGATGGACACGTCGTAGCGCTCGGGCCGCAGACTGAGCAGAAATTTGAACGCCGCCGTTTTGGTTTCGGCAATCAGGTTGTGCTGGTGAACGCGGTTGAGGTGCGGGTTGCCGGCAAGCAAGGCGCGCGCGCCGCGCCACAACACGAACGCGTCGAGGGTCGCGTCCGGAAAATTTTCCCGTAACTCGTGGATGAGCGGCGTGGCGAACAGCGTGTCGCCAATACCCGCAAGCGATATGACCAGCAACTTCATCGGCCTATACTTATCCCGGTCCGCCGCGGCAATTTCAATTCAATTACCTGTCGTGTCGTTCGATGAATCGGCATTGCCGGTGCCCAACCCCCGTCCTTGCGATGTTGGAGTGGTTTTTTCGCTTGCAGCCTTTGGGGTGGTATTGGTATGATAGCAACGTTCGCAGTGGAACGTCCTCCACCTGTTCGATTGGCGGAACAGGCATGAGCAATAGAAGTCCATGAAGAAGCGGCTCGCGCAACTGGTTTCGTGCTATCTGGCATTATGCCTGGCCTTTGGAGGCGCAGTGGCTCTCAGTCCGATCCTACACGTTTGGATTGAGCATGGCGGGAAGGCGGGACCTCACACACATCTCGCCCTGCAGCATGAGGTCGCGGCTGTTTCTCACCGGCAAGAAGTTCACCCCAGCCACGCGGATGCACCGGGCCTTGCGCATGCATTGAGTCATGCTCTCAAACTGAGTCACCCGCCTTCTCCAAGTTCCGTCTCAACGCAGGCACACGACAACGGGTTGTTCGCTCACGACTATGAACCGTTTCATCCCCCGAACCTTGCCGCCCTCCGACATTCCTTGCACGCTGTCTTCCATTTGTTGGGAGGCCGTGCTCCGGCTGCTTCCGAGCCGTCGCCATCGGGTGACCGCCCTGGCCATCAGCACCACAGTCTGCCACAATTGCTGGCCAGCGGGCTTGTAGAACAACCCCTCGACCTTCCGCTGCTTCACCCTGTCCCGGTTTCACTAACTCTTCGCGCTCTCCCAG
>CAYIOH010000445.1:0-3943 GCA_964364975.1 uncultured Bifidobacteriaceae bacterium | reverse complement strand
GGTGGTGGACCATTGGAAATTGGAATTGAATTTGATGCCGTAGGGCGGGTCAACGTAGATGCACTGGACTTTGCCGCGCAGGCCCTCGCGTTCGGCGAGCGAGGCCATGACTTGCAGGCTGTCGCCGAGAATCATGCGGTTGGACCAGTGGGCGTCGTGCTGGTAGAACTCGGTGGCGCGGGCGTCCCTGGGCAGGCCGTTGAAATCGGAGAAGAGGTCAATCTGCGGCGCGGTGGCGGTGGCGCGTTCGCGGGACTGGCGGAGCAGGTCGTCAATGAGGACTTTGGGGTGGACCTTTTCCTGGATGTAGAGCGG
This sequence comes from uncultured Bifidobacteriaceae bacterium, assembly GCA_964364975.1. Taxonomy (GTDB): domain Bacteria; phylum Verrucomicrobiota; class Verrucomicrobiia; order Limisphaerales; family JADLHS01; genus JALOTT01. Next base: position 3,628 of record CAYIOH010000445.1, on the reverse strand, counting down.
CGGGGCGGGAATGACGAGGTCGGACCAGTCCGCGTCATCCTTGCCGCGCCAGACGAATTGGGGGTCGAGGTCGCGATTGCGGCGTTCGTAGGCGACCTGGACGGGGGATTTGTCCGCCTCGCGCATGAGGGACTGGTATTCGACGGTGGGCAGGTTCTTGCGCTTGGCGTCGTGGCGGAGGGTGGCAATGGTTTTGGCGCGCGAAGGTTTAGCTGGTTTCTTGGCTGGCATGGTCAATCAAGGTGTCGCGGGCGTTGTCAAGAGTTGTCAACAATTGTGTTGCAATCATTTTCAAGTCGTTTCATATTTGCGTCAGGTCTGCTGCCACTGAAAGTCGTCTCCATGGCGTCGCGGGGTATCCCGCTCAGGTGGACGGTGGGCCTATTTTATTTTTAGCGGTCAAGGGGTTGCGCTGGTGGTCGTAATAGTTGCGATTGCCCAGATAATTTTCCGAGTCATACAGGTCCACCACGAGGCGGATTTTCTCACGGAGGTAATCGTAGAAGCGGGTTTCGCCTTTTTCAAACACGCGTTGGATCGCCCAGCCAAGATAGTCGGCCACGTTTAGGAGTGGTTCGGTCAAGGGCGTCTGGATGTTGAAGACGACTTCGCCTTTGAGTTCATCGGATGCCCAGCGTTTGCCGGCACGCCCCGTGGCTTTGCCGAGCGCTTCTTCCAGAACTTTCGCACGGGTGCTGGAGCCGCGTTGGGCGATGTTGAGAACGAGGCGCTGCGGGCGCTTCAGGCGGTTCTTGATCAGATGCGAGAGGACGTCGGCATAGAATTCGTCGTCCTTGCCGTGGTGTTTGAGCGTAAAAAGAGAGGGGATTTTGCGCGCGATAACAACTTCGGCTTCGCAAGGGAGTTCCCGCAAGTAACGCAGGAAAACGGTGCGGACCTCGGGCATGTCTTTGCAGGCGTGAAAGAAAAAACCACCGCGCTCGACGCGTTTAACAACGCTGGGGATGGTGTTGAGGAGCGGATCGGTTTCGACCTGCTTCTGAAGGGCAATGATCTCCGTGCGAACTTCAGCGAGCGGACGGTCAATCCGCACAATGGTCATGCCGAAAATCAGTGAGACGCCTTCGGTGCCGAGAATCAATTGGCCGCCCTTGCCATAAAACGCGGTGTCGCCCGCTTCATCGAGGAATCGGTGCGACGTTTCCAAGGGCGGTGGCGTGTCGGCAGTCATTTAGTTGAGGCGAACGATTTGATGAGCTTGTTAAAATCGGCGTCAATGTCGAAAACGCTGGTGAATTCGGCGAAGTCCCAGCGGCCGTATTTGCCGAGATTGTTCACGCCGGGAATCCAGTAGGACTTCATGGTGTTGGATTTTTCCTTTGCGTCCTCACCACGGAAGCCCTTGATCTCAACAATGAGGTTGAGAGGGTCTTTGTGGCCGTCGTCCACTTGAACAATGAAATCGGGCAGGTATTTGCGCGGAGTGGTGCCCATGAGATACGGGACTTCCAAACCAAGACTCTGGTTCTTAACGTAGGCGCGGACTTTCGGATGCGCTTCGGCGACACGGCAGAATTCCGCCTCCCAATCGCTATCGCACACGATCCAGTTGATGTGGCATTTGCGCGGGTCAGTTTTCCAGCGAGTGATTTTGGATGTGGTGAAATTGACGTAAGCGGTGGAGCCTTCCGGGTTGTAGGCGTCGAGGATGGCTTTGATCTGGTTTTCGCCCTTGAGCGTTTCAGTGATGGCGCTCTTGATCCGTTCGCAAGCCATTTCGGCAATTTCACGGTAGAGCACCTGGGCCGGATAGGTGGCGCCGCTGCAACGGAGATAGCCGCCGTCCAGCCACTGGCGGACGATGTTCTTAAGCTGGCCGAACAGATGGAGCTTCGGCTCGGCACCGGGGTCGCGGTATTTGGCAAAGAGCAAGTGCCGGGTGAGATGGAAAAGAATGGTGGCCGGCCGCATGTCTTTCAAATGCTCAACGGTGAGCGTGACGCCTTCGCCGACAATGCCCTCGTTGCGGACGATGGACGGGCCGACGAGTTTCGGCGTGAGGGAAAGAATTGAATCGGCATTGAACTTGGCGGACAGGCCGGCGTCGGGTAATTCGATGCGGTAGCCCTCGACGCGGGGGAAACGGATTTCCAGCGCGTCGCGCTCGGGCCGCATGGCGCAGACGCGGACTGTGGGGCGCGACGACGGGTTTGGCGGTGAAGTCGAAGGGGATGCCCAAAATGTCGGCATATTCGACGGAAAACATGCCGTTCTCGTCGTGGTCGTAGTTTTGACGGCGCAGACCGCGACCGACGACTTGCTCGCAAAGAAGTTGGGTGCCGAACGCGCGAACGCCGAGGATGTGCGTAACGGTGTTGGCATCCCAGCCCTCGGTGAGCATGGAAACGGAGACGACGCAGCGAATGGGTTCGCCGAGCTTGCCTTCCTTGCCAACGGTGTTCATCACCTCGCGGAGAAGATCGGCATCGGTGATTTTGCGGGACTTCTCGACATCGCCGCGTTCGATCATTTCGCGGCGGAAGCGCTCGATTTCGTCGGAGGCCATTTCGCGGAAATCTTTGTCGAGCGCTTCGCCAGATTCGAGTTGTTCGCTATCAATCAGCAAAGTGCGGGGTCGGGCGTGGCGGTCGCCGGCCTCGTCGTAGTTGCGAAACAATTCCAGACGGCCGGAATGATGCACGGGGGTCTTGCCGTCTTCGCCGACGCGGTAAAAGCCGGAGACGTAATCATAGACAAGCTTGGACGTGGAAGTGTTGTTGCAAACGATGATGAACACAGGTGGGACGCCGATGTTCTCCTGCTGCCAAAGCGCGTAGGTCTTTTGATAGTGACCGTAGAGCGCGTCGAGTGCGGTCTGCAACTCGACCGGCAGGCTCAGCGGGTCAAGGTTGCCGGATTTGCCGCGTCCTTTCTTGGGCATCTTTTTGCCGATGTGTTCCCATAGCTCACGATAGATCGGCATGTCGGCGCCGGGAACATTGTCGGCGACGGGAACGCGGGGCAATTTGACGATGCCGCATTCGATGGCGTCCATCAGGTTGAAATCGCAAACCGACCAGGGGAATAACGTGCCCTCGGCATAGCCGGAGCCCCGCAAGAAAAACGGCGTGGCGGAAAGATCGAAGACGGTGCGGACGTCGAGCTTGCGCTTCACGGCTTCGATGCCGGAAATCCAAAGTCGGGCGGCTTCGGTGTTTTTTTCGGCTTCCTCTTTTTGCTCGGCATCGAGGTCTTCATCGTCCTCCAGTCCTTCCGGGATGACTTTATGACGATAGCAATGGTGTGCCTCGTCGTTGATGACGAGGACGCTTTTCAAGCCCATGAGGTCGGGCATGACGCGCTGAAGCATCTGGCCCTCGGTCTCCAACGTCTTGAGTTCCGGGCCGCGTCCTTTGAGCAAGGCGCGACCGACTTTGGAAACCTCCAGGCGTTCGCGGAGCTTGAAGGCGTGGTAATTGGTGATGACGATCTTGGCCCGCACAATCTCGCCGAGGAGATCGGTCGGAACGAGTTCGCGATGCTTGTAATAGTTGTCCGGGTCGCTCGGCAGCACCACGCGCAACCGGTCCCGGATGGTGATGCCCGGCGTGCATAAGAGGAAGCCGCGCGTGAAGAGTTTGCTGGCCGGGCGGCGAACGGCGTTGAC
>CAYIOH010000444.1:0-3951 GCA_964364975.1 uncultured Bifidobacteriaceae bacterium | reverse complement strand
GTTCGCGCCCGTCACGTAGCGTCACTCCAGAAAGCGATACAAACTGAATATGAAAATGAATATACAAAAAATCCTGTTTTTGACCGGCGTTCTCAGCCTCCTCAGTACCAGTGGATGTCTTGTTTCCGAAGGCGGACGGCACGGGCACGGCAGACACGGTCGTCATTCGGAAGTCATGGTCGTAGGACCTCCGTCAGTCGCCGTGCGCGCTCCGGTAGTTGTCGTCCGGCCGCCGGAAATCATCGTGCGGTAGTTCGTGCTCGTGATGCCCCCGGCGGTTTGAAAATGTACCGCGACAAAATTCCACTGGCCGCCAAAGTGGCCGGCACCGCGTTCCTCGCCGTCTTCGTTCCGGTTTATTGGCACGTCTATGGGCCGGCCAATTTTTTATGGTTCTGCGATGCCGCCCTCATTCTCACGGTGGCGGGCATGTGGTTGGAAAGCTCCCCGCTCATCAGCATGTGCTCCGTGGGCATTCTGCTTCCGCAATGCCTCTGGCTCGCGGACTTCGGCAGCTAGGTTCTGGGAATTCACCTGCTGGGCCTGACCAGTTATATGTTCGACTCGAATCTTCCGCATTTCACTCGCGGGCTTTCGCTTTTTCATGGCTGGCTGCCATTGCTGCTCGTCTGGCTCGTGGCCGCATTGGTTGATCATCCCAGCCTGCTCGGCGGGCCGGATCTGTAACTCGTTGGTAGGGTAACACCCCATAGCGCCGGCAAGGTCTTCCGGTGCATTATGGCGACGGGAAATGGAACCTTCTCCCAAATCAGGAGGCCCACATCCCGATGAATTACCAACCATGAAACACAATAAAAATCATGACAACGCCCTGAGTGCTGGCCTTCAACTACAGCCGGTTCGTTTTGAGTTCACTCATCCGACAGCCACCACCGTTTCGGTCGCGGGCACATTCAACGACTGGCACCCCACCACCAAATCCATGCATCCCTCGGGAAACGGTCATTGGCTGAAGGAGACGGCTTTGGCGCCCGGCAACTACGAGTACTGCCTGGTAGTGGACGGTCAATGGATGCCCGATCCGTTGGCCAGAGAAACCGTGCCCAACCCGTTCGGTGGAAGAAACTCGATTCTGAAGGTGGCGAGCTCGCCGGAAGCAGCCCATCTCGCCGACGCGGAAAATTTACCACTGAAAAACGCAAACAAACCGAAAACACGAAAAATATGAACAAACAAACACAAGCTATCAGTAATGACATGGGCCAACTGGCCGACGATGCGCGCGCGTTGATGGCCGCCACCGCCGATGTGGCCGGAGAAAAAGTCAGCGAAGCCCGCAAGCGTCTCGCCGCCGCGCTGGAACGCGGCAAGGAAATCTATGGCCAGGTTCGCGAGAAGGCGGTCGAAGGCGCCAAGGCGGCCGACGAGGCTGTGCACGAGCATCCTTATCAAGCCATTGGCATCGCCTTCGGGGTCGGGGCGATTCTCGGCTACCTCGTCTCTCGTCGGTGCTCCCGCAGTGGCGATTGATCCCGTCATGGAACCGGCCACTGACAACCTCGGACGAATCGGCGCTTCGTCGAAGCGTTTTACGCAACGGCTGTTGACCATCGCGGAAAACCGGCTCGAACTGTTGACGGTGGAAGTGCAGGAGGAGCGCGAGCGTCTCCTGCACGCCGCCCTTCTGGCGCTCGGCGTGGCGGCCTTTGGTCTGCTCGCCGGCATTACGCTTACGGCCACCATTGCGGTTTTGTTTTGGGCTTACTCACCCGTGGCCGTCCTTCTGACATTGACCGGCCTTTACGGAGCAACTGGCGTTTGTCTTTACCGGCGACTCACCCTTCTCCTACGCGACTGGCAGACGCTTTCCGCCACGCTCGATCAACTCCGAAAGGACCGCGCATGTCTGGAAAACATCCTCGAATGAATCCGCTGGAATCACGGAAGCAATTGTTGATCGCGGAAAGCGAACTCAACCGCGCCCAACTCGGCGAAGATCTCGCCGCGCTGGCGGCGGGGGTTCGCGCGCTCACCGACCGCGCCAAATCCTTCGGTTCAATCGTCTCGTCAACCGCGTTGCTGGTGGCGGCCCTGGCGGCCTTCCGGCGCGGCAAACTCGTGGACGCCGACGCGAAACCTTCCTGGTTACGAACCATTCTCAAAGGCGCGGGCATGGTTTCCACCTTCTGGCTGGCGTTTCGTGCGAAAGGTCACGATCAAGAATAAAAGGAGCCCACTGGCGCGCTTAACACCTAGTCTTTGTGGTTACGATTCGAAGAACCCTCCCCGTGGCCATCGGCTTGGTGCTGGGCAGTGCTTCGATGGCTTTGGCACAAATTGATCCTTATCCACGCAGCCTGCTTCAACTCGGCTACGACCAGCCCCTGTCTGGCCAAGGCCCCCAATCGCTCTACGCTTACTATTACTACAACAATCCCGAGTTCCTGCGCACCAACATGGCGCTCCGTCTGGCCGTGGCCCCCGTCTATTTCGACGGCGAGATCGGTTTCCGCCAACTCCTTCCTTACACCGATGTAGGCATTGGCATTAACGGCGGCGGCTACGGTGAAAATTATTACGAAGTGCGCCAGGGCCACTACTACAAAGGTCAGAGCTTTGACGGTCATGGGGGCGGCGCTTCGCTAAACCTCTACCACTTGATCAACCCCGCTCAACTCATTCCGCTCAACGTCGTGGTCCAGGCGGGCGCGCATTACTCGACGTATTCCGCAACGGACAAAACCGATGATCAATTCAAACTGCCCGACGACCGCATGAGCACCTTCGCTCGTGCGGGCCTGCGTTTCGGGGGCAAGGAGCCAATGCTTTACGCCGATCTGGCGATGGAAGTGTCCATCTGGTTTGAGCGCCAGTGGCGGTTGGACGACGGTACTTATGGCTTTACCGGAGATCGGCGGGCCCAACCCGCGACGGATGTCTACTGGCTCTATGCCGGCTTGAGCTACGCGTGGACCAACACTGGAAACCAAATCACGTTTGCGGTGACGGCCGGCGGATCGGAGAACGCGGATCGTTTCAGCGCCTGGCGACTGGGCGGGGTCTTGCCGCTGGCCGCCGAGCTTCCGTTGACGCTGCCCGGTTATTACTACCAGGAAATTTCCGCCCGCCGGTTCATGCACCTCAGCGCAGCTTACGTCGCACCGCTGGCCGCCGATCATCGGTGGCAACTTCGTCTGGGTGCCGCCAGTGCCTATGTTGATTATTTACCCGGACTCGAGCAGCCCGGCCACTGGCACACCGGCGTGGGCCCCAGTCTCTCCTTCACTTCACGGAGCGAGGTGTGGCGGGTGATCCTGCGCTACGGCTACGGGTTCAACGCGCTCCGCGACGGCCAGGAAGGCACGCACAGCGTGGGCGTGCTCTATCAATACGACTTCGGGCAACGCAAACATCGGCATGCAAAAACTAAACGCACTGTCAACGGCGACTGAACCTCCCGACTCCCCAGCCGGAACAATCGAGATGCCAGCGAAAGATGCGCCCGCTGAGTTGATTGCCGCAGCGGCGACCAAAGCGACACCGGTACAAATCGTTTTGATTGCGCTCGGCGTCATGGCCTTTCTTTACTTCGCCCGTCCCGTGATCCTGCCGGTCTTCCTGGCTTGTGTGGCGGGAATGGCCCTGAAACCGCTCATCCGTTGGTCGTCCTGCTGCCACATTCCACCGGCGCTCTCCGCCGCCGTCGTAATTTGCCTCCTGGTGGCCGCCGTCGGGATTGGTTTCTTCCAACTGGGTCGCCCGGCGTTGACGTGGGGGGAGCACTGCGTTGGCAGGCGGCCCTTCCATAAACCCCACTTGAACTGAGCCGCGCCGTCGCAGGGCGTGCCCTATGGGGATCTTGAGGCTCGACGGTGCTGGAGGGATGGTCCCTGTTGGGGCGGGGTCGGCAAGATGTGACACACGTGGTACGTCGCACGCGCGATCGGCGACGTCCATCGCACCACCAGCGGCGAGCACCTCGTCAGTGTA
>CAYIOH010000443.1:0-3970 GCA_964364975.1 uncultured Bifidobacteriaceae bacterium | reverse complement strand
CCGGCATCCGCGCCAGGGCGAACGCACCGCCAAATCCTCCGGCACGGACACGCTGGTGGACGAACGCGGCGTGGCGGCGAGCGGTACGGTCTCCGTCGTGGATCTCGAGCAAGGCAGCGAAGTGGCGCAGATCGTCACGGGCCTGCATCCGTCGGACCTGGAGTTAAGCGCCGACCAGCGCACGCTCTACGTCGCCAACGCCAACTCGGATACCGTCAGCGTGATTGATACCCGCACGCAAAGCGTGGTGGAGACGATTCCGGTGCGGCCGGATCCGACGCTGGCATTCGGCAGCGCGCCGAATGCGCTTTCGTTGAGCCAGGATAGACGGACGCTGTTCGTGGCCAACGGTGGCAACAACGCCGTGGCCGTGGTGGCGCTTGGACAATCGCCGGGCGCCAAGAGCCTGGTGGAAGGCTTTATTCCCACTGCGTGGTATCCGGGCGGCGTGGTCAACGACGGGAAGAATCTCTATGTGACGAACGTCAAAGGCTTCGGCTCCCGTGATCCACACCCGGGCAAGAGCGGCTGGAACAGCCATTACAATCTGGGCACGGTGGGCAAAGTTGAAATCCCGCAGCCAGCGGCCCTCGCGGCTTTCACCCGGCAGGTCAAGACACACGCGCGTGTGCCGGAGATGTTGCGGGCCTGGGACAAATCCCGGAGCCGCCGGCAACCGGTGCCCGTGCCCCAGCGCCTCGGTGAGCCTTCCGTGTTCGAGCACGTAGTTTACATCATCAAGGAGAACCGCACTTACGACCAGGTCTTCGGCGACCTGCCGCAGGGCAATTCGGACCCGGCCTTGTGCATGTTCGGGCGCGACGTGACGCCGAACCACCACGCGCTGGCCGAGGCATTCGCGCTCCTCGACAACTACTACTGCAACGGCGTGCTCTCGGCGGATGGCCACGCCTGGGCCATGGAAGGCTACGTGACGGATTACCTGGAGAAGTCGTTCGGTGGATTCACGCGCAGCTATCCCTTCGCCGGAGACGATCCACTCAGCTATTCGGCCACGGGATTCATCTGGGACCACGTGCTGCTGCACGGGTTGTCGTTTCGGAATTACGGCGAAATGAGCAAAACGGAAACCCTCCCTCGGGAAGCAAAATTCACGGAAATATTCGAGGACTACCAAAACAAAGGCGGAAAGATCACGTTTCAACACGACATGCAGATCGAAACCCTGCGTCGCTATAGCTGCCCCGACTCGCCGGGCTGGCAAATGCGCATCCCGGACGCCATTCGCGCGGATGTTTTCCTGAAGGAATTCTCGGAATACGAACAACGGGGCCACTGGCCCAACCTCATCATCATTTTCCTGCCGAGCGATCACACCTCCGGCACGAAACCTGGTAGTCCGACGCCGCGCGCCCAGGTGGCGGACAATGACCTCGCCGTGGGCCGGATTGTCGAGCGCATCTCCCACAGCCGCTTTTGGCCGAAGACGTGTATCTTCGCGATTGAAGACGATCCGCAGGCTGGTTTCGACCACGTGGATGGACATCGCTCGCTTTGTCTCGTGGCGAGTCCCTACACCAAGCGCGGCGCGGTGGTGAGCAAGTTCTACAATCAAACCTCCGTGCTGCACACGATGTCGCGGATGTTCGGCATGCCGCCGATGAATCAGATGGTCGCCCTCGCGCCAGTGATGACCGATTGCTTCACGTCGAAACCGGATTTCAAACCTTACCAGTGCCGGCCCAACCAGATTCCGCTCGACGAGATGAACAAACCCACGGCCCAACTTCAAGGCGACGAACTTCACTGGGCGCTCCAGAGTTTGGCACAACCCTTCGACGAACCTGACCGCGCCGACGAGGATACGCTCAACCGGATCATCTGGCACTCCGTCAAAGGCGTGAACGCTCCCTATCCGGTCCAACTGGCCGGCGCCCACGGGAAGGGCCTCCATGCGCTCGGGTTGACGCTGGGTGGAGCGAAAGGCAACGACGATTAGTCCGCTTCTTCAGCGGCGGCTTGGGAGGCGGCTGGCGCGGGGTCCGACGTGGCGTAGTGCACGCCCAGATTGTGCTGCGCGGTTTTGTCGCCCTGACGCGCCGCGCGCAGGAACCACCTCACAGCCTCCTGCTTGTCCTCCGCCACACCGCGACCGGTCTGGTAGCACAATCCAAGATTGCATTGGGCGGGAGCAAGTTCCTGATCGGCAGCGGCGCGATACCACTTGACCGCTTCCGCGAAGTTCTGGGGCACCACCTGGCCCTGTTCGTAAAAGACGCCGAGGTTGAATTGCGCCTGCGGCTCGCCCCGCTCGGCGGCGGAGTGATACCACTTGACGGCTTCGGCGAAATTTTGCGGGACGCCCTGGCCGGTTTCATAAAGCGCGCCAAGGTTGAACTGCGCCGCCGGATCGCCATGTTCGGCCGCTTCGCGAAACCATCGGGCGGCCTGGCCGTATTCCTGCGGGACACCCTGGCCGGATTGATAACAGAACCCCAGATAGCACTGCGCCACGGGATCGTTCTGCTCGGCGGCGCGGCGATACCACTTGATCGCCTCCTGATAATCCTGCTGGACGCCCTGGCCATTCTGGTAGCAGACACCGAGATAGCATTGCGCCTGCGGGTCGCCGGCTTCGGCGGCCTGGCGCATTTCCTCGAAGGTGGCCCATGTGCGTCGGGTGCTGGTCATGGCTGATTGACTCGGGCGGACTCGCATGAACCGTGCGCTGTGGCCCCGTGTCTTTGCCTGAGAGCGAGAATAGACGCCGCGCCGGTGAATTCAAGTGGTGAGTTGACAACGCCGATGCCGAAGTGGAACGCGGAATTATTTGATAACCCCCGCAACCAACGGGACGGTGCGCGGTGGTTGTGCAGATATTTCAAATGCCGCTTTCAATCTGGCGCACGCGGCGTTGGCTTGGCCGCGGTCGGTGGCGTGAATTCGAGCGAGTCTGTCGCTGGATTTTACTGCCTCGCCCGGCTTGGCGATCTGATCCAGCCCCACGCCATGGTTGATGACGGATTTCTTCGTAAGCCGGCCACCGCCAAGGTCGCGGATGACTTCGCCAATGAGCCGCGCGTCGCACTTGGAAACAAAACCGGCGCAGCCCGCTTTCAATTCCACGACGATGGGCGCGGTGTGGTCGAGCGCGAGCTTCCTGTTGAAGGCGGTCAGGTCGGCGCCTTGGGCGACCATCATTTCGTCCCATTTTTTCCGCGGTGCGCCGGAATTCAAACAGTCGTCGGCTCGCTTCAGCGCGGCCTTGTGAGATTTGGCTTTGCCGGTTTGCACAAGCAGGTGGGCGGCGCACTCGACGACGAGTTCGCGCAGATCGGTAGGGATGCGTTCCAAACGCGATTCAAGGCACGCCACGCTTTCCTTCACCTCCAGCCAGTTGCCGGCGGTGTGGCCAAGTGGCGTGTCCATGTTCGTCAGCAAGGCGCAGGTGTTGACGCCGCACTTATTGCCCAAGGCAACCATTGCTTGCGCGAGTTCACATGCGCGCGCTTCCGTCTGCATGAACGCGGCGCTACCGAACTTCACGTCGAGCACGAGGGCGTCGAGGCTCTCGGCGAGTTTCTTGGAGAGTATCGAAGCGACGATGAGCGGGATGCTCGGCACCGTGCCGGTCACGTCGCGCAGGGCGTAAAGCTTTTTGTCTGCCGGCACCATGCGGTCGGTCTGGCCGCAAATCACACAGCCGACATTCTGCACGATCTCAATTATGCGTTTGGTCGGCAGCGTGGTCTTGAAGCCGGGGATGGAATCCAGTTTGTCCAGAGTGCCGCCGGTGATGCCAAGCCCGCGACCGGAAATCATCGGCACGCGGAAGCCGAGGCACGCGAGCAACGGCGCGAGTGGGAGCGAGACTTTGTCGCCCACGCCGCCGGTGGAATGTTTGTCCACGAGCGGGCGCTTGTCTTTGGGAAACTTCAGCACGTCACCAGAATCGCGCATGGCGAGCGTGAGCGCGGTGGTTTCGGCGGTGTTCAGGCCGCGAAAGAAC
>CAYIOH010000442.1:1028-3978 GCA_964364975.1 uncultured Bifidobacteriaceae bacterium | reverse complement strand
GTCGGTGTTCCAGATGTCCCGATAAAACCTTTCCTCCGCGGGCCCGAACGGTGGCAGAGTTTGTCCACCCATCACCCAGATTTTATCTTTGAACACCAGCGTGTGGTGCAGGACGCGCGGCCCCCAGGGAACCGGTTGCCCGCGGTTGACCTGGCTCCAGGTTTGTCCGTTGTCGGAATTCCAAACATCCGATTGATAATGTCGCTGGATCGGGTCGCCGCCGATGATCCACATCTTGTCACGGTAAACGACATACCCGGCCGTGTGGCGGCCTTCCCAATCTTTGGTGGCGTCAAAGGTGGCGTTGAGAAAGGAGTTGGTTTTGACGAGTTGCCACGCCAGGCCGTCGCCGGAACTCCAGACTTCATTATTACAATCCCGTGGAAAATGCGCTTTATCGCCCGAATTCCAGCCCCCAATCAGCCACATCTTCTGCTTGAAAACCAACGCGCCCGCGCCATCGCGGGGAGCAAACGGCGCCTTCCCCGTTACCTGAACCCAATGATAAGCATTGGTCGCCGCCGCTGCCTGGAGCGGTTGACAACAATAAACCGCGAGGGCGAGCCGCATCCAAAAAGCGATCCGGAAAGCGCACATCCGCCAGTTGTGCCGTGTTTTATTTTTCATTGGGCTGGAAGCAATCACTATTGAGCCGGCACGGACACTGGTTTCGCGCCATGACCGCCTTTGCCGGGACCGATTTCCAGGGCTTGCAAGAACGTTTGGCCGCGCACGATTTCTCCGTCTTCCAATCGCTCCGCGCCGGTGAGGCGGACTTCGATGATTCCGTTGCGCGGTTCGAGGCCGTTGAAGACCAGGTCCACGGCGCGGTTGGTCCCGCCCGCCGTGGCGTTCACATCGAATCGCTCGACGACGCGCCGGCCATTGATGCAGATGTCAAAGCAGTTCGTTCCGGTATCTTGGCCGCGCGTCGCGGCGAACTTCAGCCGGGCGTGATACTTCCCCGGCCCGACCGTCACGTTGATCCAGAAATCAGCCGCGTGAACGCCGTAGCGATACAACTCCGGGTCGGCAGTGCCGGCAATCGGTCCGTCTGCCGCGTTGGTCCACCAGCATTGCCGGACGGAGTCCTGGCCAGACCTTAGTCGCGTGACGAACTCGGTGGCCGGACGCCACGAGTGCCCGCGTGAATCCCGCCAGTCCGTCCGACCGGTGAAGCCAAAAATCATCCGCTGAGTTTCCGTGGGTCCCTGGCCGCTCGGAAAATGATGCGCGCCGGTCGCCGTCGAAAACTGAATCCCGTCCAGATAAACCCGCGTCCCGCTGGCGTATGGATTCTGTTCCCCACGCGCCACGACCTTGAGCGTGTGGAGGCCGGTGGCGAGACCGTTCCGGTAGTAAAGCACCTGCTGGCTGCGGGGGGCCGGATTCCAGCAATCAATGGGCACGAGTTGTTTTTCACCATCCAGAAAAACATCGGCCAGTCCGCCCGACGGATCCGCCCGTCCGATGAGCCGCACCTGATTGCCCTCGAACTGCGCCGTCACGGTTGCCCCTGCACTTTCGGCGACATGGCTCCGCCCGCCGAACCCGAACTCTGCAGCCGGTAGGGTCATCGCGCTGCGATGACCCCGCGCCGTATCAGGCGCGGAACGAGTTTTTGCGTTTTTACCTTCCTGGACAACTCCGCTCCGCGCGAGCACGCGATTTATCGGTGTTCCTTTCGCCCGCTCGACGCAGGCGAGGTCATCGCAGCGCGATGACCCTACCACGTCGGCTTCCTCGCGCCACACGCCTTGGAAAGTCAGCGCTGAGTCGTCAACCGCGCGCTGAGGATCCTTGCCAGTGACGACGATGCGCTTGGCCCCATCGTGCCGAATGGTCACCAGCGCGTCGCCATTCGGCAACCGCTTCACGGTGTAACCGTTCGCCTTCAAGTCGCGACGGGCGCGCAGCGGGCGGTCGTCGGCCCGAATTCCCTTGGGCGCGAACGCCAGCCGCAGCACGTCCACAGTGTTCGCCGGCGCATCGAAGGTTGAGTATTCAATCCGGCCCGCGCCGTACACCACCGACGTGACGACGGCGGACGAGCGCATGATGTGGTTCTCCCGGCTCGCGCCGAGTTCCTCCGGCAGCCACGCCATCGCCTCCAGCAGAAATCGCAGCGGCATCGGATGCGCGATGTTGAACCAACTGCCGTTGACGATCACGCCGCCGTCAATGTTGTCCTCGGTCTGGCCGTTCTCGTGCCCGTCGTAGGTCTGCAGCACGACCTGGCGGAGCACCAGTTCGCGCGCCCACGCGCTGTCGGCCTGCACGGCGTATTGCGCAAAGGCCGGCGCCAAATCCAGCGGCGCGTACCAGAGCGAACGGCCGCAGCAGGAACTGGATTCCGGATAGGCCCACGCCCCGCTGTAAACGTCGCCGCCCGACTTCGCCGACACGCTGGTGCGATTAAAAAACACGGTGAGAATATTGCGCGCGTCCCTCGGCCAGTTCGGGAAACGCGTCGGGTGATCGAGCAGGTAACGCGCGACGTCCGGCGTGGTCAGACAATTCTGCACGGGGTTCTCCCAATCCCAGAAGTAACGGCCCCAAGTGTCATCCACCGCCCAAGCCGGCAACAGTTTGTCGCGCAGATAACGCTCGCCGGCCTCGCGCGCCGCGAGCAGGCGCAGGTTGTTGTCCGCGGGATCGAGCCGGATCAGTTCGTCGAGAAATCCGAGGATCATCGTCACGCCGCCGGTTTGCTTGTTGTCCTTCCAGCGCGACGCTTCGGGATTCACGTAACGCGGCCAGGGATCGGCTTTCGGACCCAGGTTGCAGTGTTCGACCAATAGTTCGCCCCAATGCCGGGCCGTCGTGAGCCAGCGCCGATTTCCGGTGACCTGGTAGGCGCGCAGCAACGCCTGCCCCGTGCTGGCGACGATGTCGAGCTGGATCATCCCGTTCGGATCGCAACGGCCATACGGCTTCCCCTTGACCGGCA
>CAYIOH010000442.1:0-1018 GCA_964364975.1 uncultured Bifidobacteriaceae bacterium | reverse complement strand
CGGCACGCTGATGAAAATGCCGGGCCTCGGATGCTCCGGCGGCGTGACGCACCAGTCCAGGAGGAAATCCGCCATGTAAGTCAGTTGCGCAATGGCCGCCGGGTCGCCGGTATAGCGGTAATAGTTCACGAAGCCATTCAACACGCTGGTGGCGCGCTGACCGACGTCGCCGTTGTCCCAGTCGCGCAGCTTGGCGGGCGTGATCATCCCGTTGGTGTCTATCCTCCAGGTACCGTTGAAAACGTAATGCGGCCAGGCGGGCACCCCGTTGCTGACCGAGGTCCACGGGTAACGCTTCAACGTTTCCGCGGCGATGCGCACCCGCCAATCACACTGGCCGTTCAGCCCGCGATACCAGGGCGCAATGACGCCGTGCGCGTCCTGCACCGTTTCATGCCCGTAGTAACGAGGCTTGGTGGTTGCGGCGGGGAGCGAGGTGATCATGCTGAGGATTCCCAGGATCAACACGATTGAGTGTTCTCGCGGGAGCAATTGGAAGCTTTTTCGGCACATAGTCGGGAATGAAAATTGAACAAAAGTTTCACCGACCAGCCGTACCAGCCGCCGCTTCCACGCACTCGATCATTTCGCGGCGGAACGCCCCGACCGTTGCATCGTTGTTGCTGGCGTCAATCACGCTCCGGCCCAGACCCCGGGTCATTTCATTATAGCTCTGATCCATCCACGTAGGCAGGCTGACTTCCAGGAGATGCTGGATGCGGGCGCGAACATCCTCAGCCAGTTTCGTCCCACTGTCCGGCGCGAGTCGTTTCCGCAGCGCCGCGAGGATGCGGTAGTCTTCGATGCCTTCGCGCACGGCTTCCCAACGGCGGCTGGTGATGGGCTTCGTCCGGCCCGGATAGACCAGCATGTATTCCATGTCAATCCGCCCCCACGGATCGCCGCCCAGGTTGTAACACCAGAAGCCGATGCCAGTCGCGCCGTGCCGGAAAGCGAACGGCGCCGCCGCCCGGTAATCGCTGATGATGTTCATGTTCTTGAGATTCGGCCCGACCGG